>NZ_JAOQKE010000009.1:2971-95001 GCF_025567005.1 Muricoprocola aceti | reverse complement strand
CCTTGTGATCAACCCTAGAAAGGTGACCTTAACAAGTGCGACGGATAAGAAGCAGTACGATGGAAAACCGCTGACCAACAAGGAGATCACAGTAGGCGGAGACGGCTTCGTGGAAGGCGAGGGTGCAGACTACACGGTAACCGGAAGCCAGACGGCAGTGGGAAGCAGCAAGAATACCTTCAGCTACAGCCTGACAGCCGGAACGAAGGAAGGAAACTACGAGATCACCCAGGCAGAGGGAACCCTGACAGTCACCAACCGTGACACGAAATATGAAGTAACGGTAGTGGCAAAGAGCACAACCGCGACCTATGACGGAAAAGAGCATGAAGCCAAGGGAGTGGAGACATACGAATTCACGATTGACGGAGTGAAGTATACGGTAAGCGGACTGACAACAGAGGACCCGAGCCAGAAGGATGCGGGAAGATGGACCAACAACATCACCGGAACCCCGGTGGTAACGGATGAGTCAGGAAATACTGTAACCGACCAGTTCACAGTCAATACAGAGAACGGAAACCTTGTGATCACCCCTAGAAAGGTGACCTTAACAAGTGCAACTCTTGAGAAGACTTACGATGGTACCGCTCTTGTAAATGCTGATGCACCAAGTCTTGGTGTAACCATTAATGAGAATAAACTTCTTGTAGAAGAAGGCTGGGTAGACGGAGAAGGCGCAACTTATACTTTCGATGGAACTCAGACACTGGTAGGAAGCAGCAACAACAAGTTCTCTTATGAGTTAAAGAAAAATACCAAGGCTGAGAACTACACAATCACTAAGACAGAAGGAACTTTGACTGTTACAGATGATGATGTAGAACCAGGTAAGGTAATTACGAAGACTCATGAAGGTAGCGAATTTGCTCTTGGTGATACCATTACATTCACAATCAAAGTAAAGAATATTTACGATGAAGTGAAGACTATCACTATTACAGAGCAGGAAGGTGTAACAATTACCGGAGAATCTGTATTTGAAAATGTGGAACCAGGTGAAGAGGTTAAAACAACAGCAAAATATGTTGTAAGAGAACAGGATATTTTGGAACAGAAATTCCACAATACTGCAACAGCAAGCTTCTCTGGTGGAAAGTCCTTCAATGGTGAAGATGATGCAACAGTAGAAGAAGCAAAACCAGCATTTACAGCAACCAAAGTAATTACAGAAGAACAGCAGAATGCAACATTTGGAGTGGATGATACAGTATTGTTTAAGATTATTGTAGAAAACACAGGAAATGTAACGCTGAATAATGTAACGGTTGGTGAAGATCTGAAAGATGCAACAATCAAAATTGAAGCAGGCTACACAGTAGATAATAATGTAGCAACCATTAAGACACTGGCACCGAAGGCGATTGTGACAGTATATGCAAAATATACAGTACAGCAGAAAGATGTGGATAATGCAGATCTGGTGAATACTGCAACAGTAAATGCAAAGGATCCAGATGGCAAGGATCTGGATACCAAGAAGCCATCTGTAGAAGTTCCGACAGAAGATCCTGCACCTGCAGTTGCCATCACGAAGACAACTACCAGCACATCAGCAGACGCTGTTGGCTATGCAGAGGATGAAACTATTACTTACGATATTCAGGCAACCAATACCGGTAATGTAACACTGCATGATGTAGTGATTACCGATGAGAAGACTGGTGACACCTGGAATGTGGGAACACTGGCACCGAATGCATCTACAGATGTTTACAAGGCATCTTATAAGGTAACACAGGCTGACATTCTGGTTGGCGAAGTAGAGAATAAAGCAGTAGTAGTTGGTACACCTGCTCGGGCAGAGAAAGAAGCAGAAGTAGCTGCACAGGCATTCGAAGAAGTAGTACATGATAATACAGTAACAGATTCTGCATCAGTAACAGATCCTACTGTGAAACCATCCTCCGCTCTTAAGGTTACTAAGACCGTAACTTCCAAGGGCTCCACCATCACCATTGATGGCAAGGATGTAAACGGATACCGTGTGGGTGACACAATTGAATTCAACATTCATGTGGAAAACACAGGTAACATCACACTAAACAACATCGTAGTAAATGATGTACCTACTCTGGACGCTGGTTCACCGAAGGGCAGCATCACCATTGCAGCATCTGCCGATGGCAAGTACACTGTAGATGGCAGCACAGCTACGATCGCAACACTGGCACCAAAGGCCTCTGTGGATATCAAGGCTTCCTACCTGGTAATGGCTGGTGACGGAACAGTGAAAGGAAACAAACTGTTCAACACCGCATTTGCAACAGGAACCAGTGAAGATCCGAACAACCCACAGCCTGGTGACAGCAGCAAGACTGATCCGGTGCCGATCGAACCGGAACCAGACGATGGAAACGGAGCAATGGAAGGTTCCATTACCGTAACCAAGATGATCACTACCAGCGATGGCAAGACACCGACATCTGGTGTTAATGCAGCAATCAAGGTAGGTCTGTATGACAATGCATCATTCAGCGGCACACCGATTGCAGTTAATACGATTACAATTTCCAATGCAACATCTGGAAATACCGTATTTAATGAATTGGATAACACAGCCAATACTACGTACTACGTAGCAGAACTGGATGCCAATAACCAGCCGATCGTTGCAGCAAATGCACATCTGGAAGGATATGGCGCACCAGCATATTCCGACAACTGTAAGAACGGTATCAATCCGACTACAGCTACGGACACAGCAGCAACCATCATCAACCCTCTGGAAGCATTATCTGTTCCAGAAGGAGGATTAGAGGAGACAGAAGATACAACAGAAAAGACGACTGAAAAGTCATCTACGACATCTGATTCCTCCACATCCACCAAGTCATCTACCGCAGCAAAGACCGGTGATGACACCAACATGATGATCTACTGGCTGCTTCTGGGAATGGCCGTTCTGGCAGGCTGCACAGCAGTTGTTTACAGAAAAAGAAAAGAACGTTAATCACAGGCGTTCCCGAAAAAGTGAATAAGTGAAAGAAGAGACCGCAAAACCATGAGACCGTGGCAGAGCGGTCTCTTTTTGTGTACAGTAGCGATACAGTACATTCGGCAAAGATGATCACTCTTTCCGGTGAAAGGCCGGTCAAGGTACTTCCAGCCTACTTGCTTTTGTTCTGCGCATTGAAAGCAGGGGACTTGCCTGATTCGGTAAAACGGTAGGTGTTGCGGTAATACAATTTTGTAAATATAGACCTTGTGAATTATAAAAATATGACATTATGAAATAAAAAGAGAAGATACATATTGACAAAAAGATGCAAAAGAAATACAATAAGAAAAAGCATATTTTTTCAGTTCAAAGTGTATCGCACTATCTGAGTTTCTATTACATTTCAGAAATCTTATGCTTTCAAGAAACAGTAAAACCAGAGAATAAGAGAAGTGTAGCAGAAGCCGGATACAGACCATCCAGACAGCCGTACTTCTCAGGAGTAGAAGGAGGCGCCTATGGAGAAAAACAGGAAAGAAACCGCACCGGGGAGAGGAATAAACTTGGAAAAAGAGATAACGCAGGATCAGGATGTAGCGCACGAGAAAGAATTTCTGGCATCAGTTGCAGCTGGAGATACGATACCATATGGTCTTGCAAATGACTATATGTTTCACGCAGTACTGCAGAGCAGCGCAGAGGCATTGCAGGGACTGCTTAGCGCATTACTGGATATTCCGGAATCCGAGATACTGTCCTGCGAAGTGATCAATCCCATCATTCTTGGCGATGCCATCACAGAAAAGACATGCATCCTGGATATCCGGGTAATATTAAATGGGGATCGCCAGATCAATATTGAAATGCAGATGGGAGACATCAGTAACTGGACAGATCGATCCGTATTTTACCTCTGTAAGATGTTTACCGATCTGAAGCAGGGAGAAGACTATACGAATATAAAGCCATCGATCCATATCGGAATCTTAAATAAAACGCCACTTCCGGCAGATGCAGCATTTTATAATGAATATGCTCTGCTGAATCGAAAGAGCGGTTATGAATTCACTGGTAAATTCATTCTGCGCGTGCTAGATTTATCTTATCTTGATAAAGTAAGCGAAGAAGAAACACACACATCATTATATTACTGGGCCAGCGTCTTTAAAGCCCAAACATGGAAGGAGTTAATGAAATTGGCTGAGCAGTCTGAATCGATAAAAAAAGCAGTTTTAAAACTTCACGAATTAACCCAAAAAGAAACGGTACGTCTGCAGTGTGAGGCACGTGAACGTTACCGGATGGATCTGCAAAGCACCATAAAAACAACTCGGGCAGAAGGAATTGCAGAGGGACTCATGCAGGGACGCGAAGAAGAACGGAAAAATACCGAATACGAAAAAAAGAGAGCAGATGAAGCGGAAAAACGAGAAAAGAAATTAAGAGAATTGCTGGAAAAGAATGGAATATCTTTGAAAGAATAAAATCGTGTACAGTACTGTGATTTTATGCTATCTTGTGTTAGAATGAAAGCAGACAGAAAAAAGGTTGCCCTGCGTGAGACAAACAGCAACGTGAGACTGGAGTGAGAAGATGATTACATTATTTATAACATTATTGGCAGGGATCACATCATTGATGGTTGGGTTGATATGTGGAGTGTTTGCACTGGCCTGGTATGTCTGGCAGTCATTGGAACTGTACTGGTTATATCAGATGTGCAATTATCGCAATGCATGGATGGCCTGGATCCCGATTCTGAGATATTATGCACTGGCAGAAGTGACAGGAGATGCTGCCGGAATGACCAGATTGTATCTGATTGGACAAGATATTTCCACAGATCTGTTCCGATTCTGGCCAATACTGACACTGGTAGTTTCCAGGATCAGCAATATTGGAGGAATCCTGGAGACATTGTTGACGATTCTTTGCCTGGGAAGCAGTTTTACTACGATATACAGTAAGTTTGAGAATCGCAGCCCTGATGAAGTGAAGGTGCTGGGATACCTGTCCGGTTGGATCCCATTGATTGGAATTATCAAGCTGACACAGTATAAGCATCGTCAGATGTTTTATTAAGGCAAATGAGAGATATCCGAGGATGGATCTGAGGAAAGAACAGCATGATCATACCCAGAAGAAAGTGTATGGTCATGCTGTTTTATCACGCTTTGGTTGTTCTGAAAATAAGTAGAGCCATCTTTCGATGGCCCCGGAGAGTGTATTTTCTATTTTTGAGAGGATTGCAACACCTCATCTGTCTCTAACCATAGCATAGAACAGATTTTTTGTGAAATATTTAAATTGAAGGTTATATGATACCTTTTAGGTATGATGGAGGAAAGGAATGGGTAAAACGAAGGAGAAAACAGTGAATCTGACGGAGGGCTCTGTGGCAGGAGGATTGTGGGCATTTACCCTTCCGTTGATGCTGGGACAGCTTTTACAGCAGCTCTATAATGTGGCAGATGCCTGGGTAATTGGAAATTATGCGGATAATGCCTCTTTTGCGGCAGTCAGTGCCGGTGGCAGTCTGACATTTCTGGTAGTTGGATTTTTTAATGGAATCTCTATCGGAGGAGGTGTGGTGATTTCACGGTATTTTGGAGCTGAAGATCATCAAAATGTGTCAAAGGCGATCCATACGAATGTGCTTTTTGGGGTGGCAGCCAGTATTCTGGCTACGATTGTCACGGTGATCTTCACACCGGCGATTCTGGTATGGATGCAGACTCCGGAGAATGTACTGCCTTATTCTATTACATATTTTCGCATTTATTTTGCCGGGATCTCTATGATCATTTTATATAATATCTTTATGGCCATTATGAGAGCTGTGGGAGACAGTGTGCACCCACTGTATTATCTGTGCATTTCTTCTGTGGTGAATGTAATTCTGGATCTGGTGCTGGTAGCTGGTATGCATATGGGCGTTACAGGAGCAGCACTGGCTACGGTGGTATCACAGGGGCTCTCAGCAATCCTGTGTCTGATACGTATGCAGCGAATCGGAGGATATATGAAGATTCATCTGAGTAAGCTAAGATATGATGGACCAATGATGAAGCGGGTGCTGTATCAGGGATTGCCGGCCGGTATTCAGAATTCGGCTCTGAGTATTGGAAATATCGTAGTGCAGGCCAATATCAATGCCTTTGGGGAATTTGCCATGTCGGGAATGGGAGCACATTCCAAGATCGAAGGCTTCGTTTTTATTCCAATCATCAGCATCTCCAATGCGCTTTCTACTTTTGTAAGTCAGAATCTGGGAGCAGGTGAAGTGGAGCGTGCCAAAAAAGGGGCATTTCTTGGAACTGTGGTCAGTATGGGAATGGCGGTAGTCATGGGGATGGGTATGTATCTGCTGGCACCGCAGTTGATTCGAATCTTCACCTCAGAACCACAATCAGTAGAATATGGCGTAGTATTCATGCGGACAGTAACAATCTTCTATTTGTTTCTGACGTTTTCCCACGAAGCCACAGGCATTCTCCGTGGCCTGGGAATGTCTGTGATACCGATGCTGGGCATGTTTGGGTTCTGGTGTGTAGGACGTATCCTATATGTGACGATTGCACTTCGTGTCATCCCTGACTTCCGGGTGATCTGCTGGGCCTATCCGTTGACCTGGATCTGTACCACAGCTATTTTCTCCATAGTGTTATTCCGTACTAAATGGAGAGCCGGATGATAAAAAGTTCCGCAAAACTGTTGTCACAGTCCGCGGAACTTTATCTTTCTGGCGAGATAATATCCTGCTTCGAATACCAGAATACCGCCAAAGATATCAACGAATACATGTTGCTTCACCAGCAGGGTGGAAGCAAATACACAGAAAGACATCACTATGGTGATCGGAAGGTACCAGCGTGGTGTCTTTTTCATGCGCAGGGCTGCGTGAATGCAGCACCAGCTTTCCAGACAATGAATGGAAGGAAACAGATTTACCGGTGCATCTATCTGGTAGACCAGACGAACCAGCTGATCACAGATGCTGTGCCCGGTGACTTCCGGACGAACCAGTGTAGTTGGAAAAAACAGGAAAAAGACCAGGCAGAACAGCTTGGAGATCACATCACCATAGATGAAATGATAACAGAACGCTTTTCCCTCCCTGGCAATCAGCAGATAGTTAATGATCCATTGCACATAAGCCAAAATATAGAAAATAATAAATGGCGCAAAGAATGGAATCCGGTCATCCACAGGCAGGGCCAGAGAATGAAATGTCAAATGATCACGCAGCTGTGATACCCCAAAGTAAATAATAAAATTAGCAGCCAGTGCCAGAATCAGAGACCGGATGGCGTAATCAGGCAGAAGCTTCTGTATCCATTTTTTCATAAGCAAGTACCTCTCCAAGTTTTACCGGCGTCTCTGTGTCGTTTGTGGAATGAGTAAGAAGATCTTCCCGCACAGTAATGCGATCCTTTTCCACGAGAACAATGACAGTAGATCCTCCATACTGGAAAAAGCCCTTTTCCTCACCACGGGTAACGGTGCAGGTACCATGATGATTCACGATCCGCCCTACCAGCATAGCGCCTACTTCCATTTGTAGCAGAGTCCCCAGGTGCGATGTCTGAATCAGTGTGTATTCCCGGCTGTTTTCAGTGAAAACAGGGAGTGTACGCAGCGCAATGGGACGTACCGTATGAAGCACTCCGGGAATATGACGGTTCCCACTTTTTCTGCCGGAATCCACATAGCTATAGCGGTGATAGTGATCCACACAGAGACGGAACACGAAGCAATAGCCGTCTTCATAACGGGCAGCCAGCCGATGATCGCGCAGCAGATCTGTCAGAGTATAACTGCTCTGCTTGATGGGAAGAACAGTATCTTTTTGTATCTTCCATACGGAGAGCAGGCCATCGCATGGTGCGATCAGAGACTTCGGATCCATATCCACCGGTCGCAGAGACGGCTTAATTTTGCGGGAAAAGAAATCATTAAAACTGTGGATATTATCCAGCTGATAGTCGGACAGGATGATCTGATTCTTCCTCGCAAATGGTGTGATCAGAAAACCAGACAGGGAACTGTCCAGAAAATGGCCGCAGGCCTGTGATACACAAGGATGAATCAGACACTTTAAAAGTATACGGCCCGGCACGGTATCATAAAGGAATTCCAGAGAAGTCATTGGTTACCGCCTCCTAAAGTTTCGTAAATACTAATATCATAGCCAGAATGGCGAATTCAAATACACCAAAAGTGAGCATCAGTGCAATTTCCCTGTTCTGTGGTTTTTTAATATGTATTTTGGACAAAAATAAGAAACCCATTACAATCAGAACACAGAAATACAGTAATGTCAGATCTGCGCTGACAAATACATGGAGCAGCAGTACGGCTGGAAAGACCAGGGCGGCGCTGGTGACAGGGAGCCCCAGATAGATCTTTTCTCCATTGTCATCCCGGTTCTGATCCTCTTCCTCCAGAACGTTAAAGTAAGCAAGACGGATCATGGCAGCAAGGACATAGAGTGCGGCGATTGCAGTCAGAACCACCTGAACAAATACTGGTTTTTCCTGAAGCCGGATAAAATGAATGTTTGGCAGTGTGGTATATTCCAGACTGCAGCGCAGCATGGCAATGCCGATACAGGCTGGAAGAACACCAAAAGCCACCAGATCGGACAGGGAATCGATCTGAATACCAAAACGTTTGGCCTGCTCGGTACGGTCTTTTTTGCTTCTGGCAACTTTTCCGTCAAATGTGTCGCAGAGTCCGGAAAAGAGAAGGAAAAACATACCCAGATATGGGTGTCCAATACCCTTCAGACATACCAGGACGCCGGAGATACCGGACAGCAATGATAAATAAGTTAAAATTACAGTATAGTCATAAAATCCAATCATAATAATTATTTTCTCCTTCGATTTTGTTTTCGTAATAAAAGATAACCGATGCCAGTAGTGATCATACTGAAAATCATACAGACATAAAAAGAAATTCCACGGCTGAGAATCTCCAGTTGATAGGCGTTTGTCTTCGTCATCAGTGCCATATAGCCGTTTAACATAAGGTAATCGGCCACGCCCATAGCGCCGGGTACCGGCATACTGTTGGAACCAAGAACCACATAAACCTGAGTGGCAAATAACTCTGGAAGTACGGATCGGCTTCCGCCCATGGCACAGAATACAGCCAGAGTCACCAGAAGCTGAGACAATCGCTGACAGAGATTCAGCAGATAGGCTTTTAGCAGCATATGTTTTTTATCAAATAACAGATCCACACACTGCCCGTATTCATCCAATGCATGATCCAGCTTGTGGCGTATTCTGTCAGCGAGCTGGTGACAATGCAATCTGTCCAGAAGGGATGCCATACCAAGAGCCAACCCTTTCAGCAGCTTCTGCCTGCGCAAAAGAAGATAGAAGACGACTGCCAGACCGGCCAGAGTCAGGATTCCGATGAGAATAAACAGTCTGCCAGGAAGGGAAAATCTGAAAAAGATCTTCGGAAATAGCAAAATGGTGAACAGGCCAATGGTGATAATCACCATAGTATACATGATCAGATTCAACAGAAGTGCTGCCATCACTGCAGTGGTGGGAATTCCATCACGGATCATAAAAAGGGCGCTGGCCGGTTGCCCGCCGGAAGCAGAGGGAGTAATAGCAGAAAAATAAATATCTGCTGCTGAATATACAAAACCCTGTCTGTGTTTTGCCGGATATCCTAAACTGTGGACAATAACGGTCAGTGCCATTCCTTCAAAAAATATAAAACCAAACATACCCGAGACAGCAAGCAGAAGTCCCGGAATCGATAGATTCCGAATATCTGTGGCCAATTCTCCAGGTGATACACCGCCACCTTTCAGTACGGCTGTGATAGTCAAAACTGCCAGCAGAAGTGCTGCCACGAACCAGATGATTTTATTGCCATAAGTGGACGACTTGTTGGTATTCAATGGCAGTGCACTCCTTTTCGTGATTGATATCTACAGTCTAACATAAGTAATGGGGAAAAGCCAGTAGAAACGGGCAATCCTAAAAGAAAGCTAAGCCATTTTTAATCAGATCTTCATATATGGTGTCCGGCTCGGATGGTGCTAAACGCGTGCCGGAAGAGATTGAAGGTAGATACTTTTTGTACCAAATAATAAAAAAGAGAACCATTCTTACGAACGATTCTCTTTTTTATTAGTCGATGCGACAAGATTTGAACTTGCGGTCTCGCCTCCGGCTCGGTCGGTGCTAAACGCGTGCCACAGGCACGCAGCACCCTCTGCGTCCCGAACAGCGTTAGTGCCGGAAGAGATTGAAGGTAGATACTTTTTGTACCAAATAATAAAAAAGAGAACCATTCTTACGAACGATTCTCTTTTTTATTAGTCGATGCGACAAGATTTGAACTTGCGACCTCTGCGTCCCGAACGCAGCGCTCTACCAAGCTGAGCCACGCATCGATGTTTTTGAACTATCTTTAGTATAATAACACCGATGGTTGAAAAAAGCAAGTATTTTCTGAAAAATTGTAAAGTGTAAATCATAAACCTTAGAAACAAATTTCATAAAATTATAATGGGATACCAATATCATTTTTGTTATAATGATTTTAAGGAGGGCTACGAGATTATAGCTTACAAAAGATAAAAAGAGA
The DNA here is from genome assembly GCF_025567005.1 of Muricoprocola aceti. Classification (NCBI taxonomy): domain Bacteria; kingdom Bacillati; phylum Bacillota; class Clostridia; order Lachnospirales; family Lachnospiraceae; genus Muricoprocola; species Muricoprocola aceti. The sequence goes on along the minus strand of NZ_JAOQKE010000009.1, from coordinate 84,440 downwards.
TTGAAAACACAGCCGAAGAGAGAATAAGATGATAAATATAAAACACGAAGATGCGATCATGAAAATGGGATTTGGATATTTTCGTGATCGCATACTGAAAAGGCTGGGAATTAACTATGAAATTGTTCTGTCTGGGGAAATATGATACGTTAGAAACAATAGGACACTAAAAAATTCAGATTTAAATATGGAAAATGAAGGAATGACATTGCAGGAAACTATGGAAAATGAGTTTTCAAAATTAAGGAAAACTTCACACATTTTTCACATAATTTCATGCTATACTGAATATGACAGAACAGTAAGAGGTGGAGGAAGATAAATTTATGAGAAGAAGAAGATCGTGTTTCAGGATACTGTTACTGAGTATTCTGATGATGATGGCAATGGCGGTGCCGGTATCAGCGAAGACGAAGGTGGACACACCAAAGTATTTTCGAGTGCAATCACAGGGAGATCGAAGTGCAACGATAAGGTGGTCACCTAGGACGAATGTGTCCGGATACATGTTATATCTGTATGACACAACAACGAATAAATACAAAGCAGTAAAGAAGTTTTCCAGAACTACATATATGCATACATTGACCAGGCTGACAGCAGGAAAAACTTATAAGTACAGACTGAAAGCTTACAAAAAGGTCAAGGGAAAGATAGTATACAGTGCAGGAGCCGATGTTCAGTTTAAAGCGAAGACACTTTCAGAAGATGTCAAGGCGATCCGCAGGCCAAGGTATACGGTAAAGACGAAGAAAAAAGTGACGGTAACAGACAAGACAACTAAGAAAAAAGTAACACTGGCCAAGGGAACCAGTCTTACCGTTACATCTAAGAATGGAAAGGTCGTAAATGGATATCTGAAAAACGGACATCAGATTTCCATTAAGAGGAGTTATCTAAAGTATACCGGTCTGGATGTTTCCAGCAAGAAGGACTATTCCAGGAATGTTAAGGAAGATTTTGTAAATTTGAAGCTGTATTCCAGCAATACCAACTGGCTGATCTGGGTATCAGAAAGTACCCTTAAGGTAAATGTCTACAAGGGAAGCCAGGGCAAATGGAAGCTGCAGAAGTCCTATCCGTGCTGTATTGGAAAATGGAGCACCAGAACGGCCAGCGGTGTAAAAGAAATTCTGGGATACGGGTCACAAAAATATGGCGGACCAGTCATTATTTTCTCATCTGGTGAAGGTACACCGGAGGTACCGGAAGGATGTGCATTCCATCACGTAGTGGACAAAAATATCAGTAAGGCTGTTTCGAACGGATGTGTCAGACTGCAGATGGATGCGTTGATGTATATTTATAAGAATTGTCCAAAGAGAACAAGAGTGGTTATCTATTAAAATTCAGGGATTGCTTATCGAAGCAATCCCTGAACTATTTTTTTACGGTAAATGAGATAAGAGGTAAATGCGGATACGGCTTCTGCAATCCAGAAGGCATGCCATACACCGACAGCACCGAATGCTTTACTCAGCAGAAATGCAGCCGGTACAATAACCAGAAGATATCTCATAAAAGAGATAATCAAAGACAGAGTGCCCTGTCCCAGCCCCTCCAGCAGTCCGCTGGCGGTAACGGATATGGATGAAACAAGGAATCCGATGCTGATAATACGAAGAGCAGTACATCCTGCGGAGATGGTCTCCAGATTGGATGTGAACAGCCCCATCAGCCAGGATGCAAAGATCATGCAGATGATGGTTCCGGCCAGCATCACACCGGCAGTCAGAACCAGTGCGGTTTGAAATACTTTTTTGACTCTCTTGTATTCACCGGCTCCGTAATTGTATCCGACAATCGGACGAATACCCTGGACAATACCATTAGCTGTCAGATAGATAAAGGTTTGCAGCTTGTAATAAATACCCAGCACCAGTACATATACCGCAGAAAAAGAAGCCAGAATGCCATTGAGTGCAGTGATCATCAAAGAGGGTAATGCCATATTCAGTGCAGCAGGAATTCCAACACCATAGATACGTCCGTACAATTTCCGGTCAAACATACCTTTTCGTATACGAAGGCGAAGTGGCAGAGGCTTTTTCAGATAAATGATAAAATACAACACCATCGGAACGATTTGACCGATTCCGGTAGCCCAGGCAGCACCGGCAATGCCCATTTCAGGCACCGGTCCCAGACCAAAGATAAAGATCGGATCCAGGATAATATTGGTAATACATCCACAAAGCATGGTGGTCATGGTGATTACCATCTGTCCCTCTGCCTGGAATACTTTCTCCATAGCGATACTGATGGTAATTGGGGTGGTAAAGGCAAACACAATATAGGAGTAGGTCAGAGCATAAGAGATTATGGCTTCATCCTGAGTAAACAGATGCAGGAAAGATGGCACAATCAGGATGCAGATAAAGGTCAGTACCAATCCATGAATCACACTTAAGACCATACCAAGGGAGGCGGCATCATCGGCTTTTTCGTGGTTCTGGGCTCCAAGATAAAAAGAAGCGGCAGTATTCAGACCAATGCCAAGACCAACGGCCACAGCGTTAATTAAAATCTGCAAAGGATACACCAGAGAGAGGGCTGTCATGGCATTCTCACTGATTTTAGCTACAAAATAACTGTCAATAATGTTGTAAAGAGAATTCACCAGCATGGATAAGACCATTGGAAGAGACATGGACAGTACCAGTGGCAAAATCTTCTTTTCTTTCATAAACGTCTGATTCATAAGTTCTCCTTTTCCTGTAAAATATTGATGTATTATGTGACTGCATGGCTCTGAATAAGCAAAAAAACGCCACATCACCAGTATGGTGATGTGACGAAAAATAAACATTGCTGTTTAGAAAAATTCACATGAGTTTTGGACTTACAAAGTAGCATAGAAAAAGTGGAATGTCAAGAAGATTTTTCAATCAATCAAATCATTCTGAAACCTGGACAGGTGTTCATATGGCAGAATCAGTCGCCCCCGGTATAAGCCGCATCCATCATTGATGAGGTTGTTGTTGATAGCGGCGAACATATTCACATCCAGTTCCGAAAGATCTAACTGCAGCAGGCGCATGCCTCTGGCATAGGCTTCATCGAAGTAGAGGTTTTCACCCCGCGGGATAAGATCCCGTTTGGACCGTTCGGTTTCCTGATGTTTTTCATAATTCATGTGGTTGGCAGAACCAATCTCAGCGATATCATCCATGGTTTTGGTGCGGAGTTGCATCTCCATGTAGGATCTGGAACTGTTATCGTAAAACGTAATATGCAGGGAGCGGTAACCATAGACGTTCTGGTCGCAGATATAATCCCGGTAATACGGCTTCACATCCTCATTCATAAGAGGGGAAGTGCTGCATTTTATCCCATTGGCTGATTCTGTGGTAAATCCCCGTTCCTCCAGAAATTCCGGAAGTACGTTGGCGATCTGATACAGATACTTTAGTTCCTCCGTTTCCCGGTCCTGCCCTGGTTTCAGATGGCATTTCGGAATGGAAATGACGATGCGATAGGCAATCAGATCCCGAAAGCAGTTTAATTTGTTTTTCAGTTCTGCCACTGGTGGGTAAGTGCCATGTTCACTGTAATAATCCGAAATGTACTCCACGATATAGCCGTTGAATTTTTCTTCGGCGCGAATCAGGGATTTAATACGTCCTTTGAAAGTAAAGGCCAGGAATGGGTATTCTTTCGCCATATATTTATAAAATTCCCGGATCTGCTGAGACTGTGCGGTAAGGAAGTCGTTGTGTTCCAGCAGTTCTTTGATCTGCAGAAGAAAGTTGCAGTGCACCAGGTCGATCTCATTATGAGTGCGTTTGGCATCCTTTCGTAGATCGGTGATATATGTTAACAGTATTTTCGGGATGGTATTCCCGGAATACAGGTAATCATTTAATGTAATCATAAGTATAGTCTCCTGTGAACGGACAAATGTCTTTTTCACATCATATCACAAGTTTGGTTAGAAATCCATTTTGTTTCCAATTTTATTCTTTGCAAACCTATGATTTTGTTTATAATAGAAATTAACCGAGCAGTATTTGCTTACAGGAGGATGAAAGAATGAAGTTAGAGAATTTTGAAGGCTATACCTATGTAGATGGTGGTGTCTGTGCTGCCAGAGGATTTGTAGCTAACGGTTTAAATGCAGGCATCAACCCAGATAAAAAGAAAAACGATATGTGTCTGGTATACAGTCAGGAGCCTTGCAGTGCAGCAGGTGTGTATACACAGAACAAAGTGAAGGGCGCTCCAGTCATTGTGACCCGTGAGAATCTGAAAAAGAGCCACGGCATCGCACATGCGATACTGGCCAATTCCAAGAATGCCAATACCTGTAACTTTGATGGTATCGAGATTGCAGAAAAGGCTTGCCGGCTGGCAGCAGATCAGCTGGGAATCAAGCCGGAAGAAGTCATCATCGGGTCTACCGGTGTCATTGGACAGAGACTTTCTATTCAGCCGTTTGAAGAATATATGAAACCACTGGCAGAAGGAATGACTGCAGATGGCAATGACCGTGCAGCTTATGCGATTATGACCACTGATACGGTGATGAAGCAGGTGGCAGTAGAATTTAAAATAGGGGATGCCCTCTGTCGTATGGGCGGCATGGCAAAGGGAAGTGGCATGATTCATCCGAATATGGCTACTACTCTGAATTTCCTTACTTCTGATGTGGCTATCACACCGGAATTGATTCAGAAAGCGTTAAGTGATGTGGTAAAAGTTACCTACAATTGTCTCAGTGTAGATGGAGATACTTCCACTAATGATACGGTAACGGTTATGGCAAATGGACTGGCCGGAAACAAGCTGATTGACAAAGAAGATGAAGCGTACGAGATTTTCCGCCAGGCGCTGTATATCGTCATGATGAACATGACCCGTATGCTGGCAGCAGATGGTGAGGGTGCAAGCAAACTTCTGGAATGCAGCGTAACTGGTGCACCGGCTCAGGAGACTGCTATTATCATTGCCAAGAGCGTGATCCGTTCCCCATTGTTAAAATGCGCGATGTTCGGTGAAGATGCCAACTGGGGACGTGTGCTGTGTGCCATCGGATATGCAGAAGCAGAATTTGATATTGATAAAGTAGACGTAGATTTTGAATCTGAATTTGGAAAAATTGCAGTGTGCAGAGATGGATCCGGTGTGGAATTCTCAGAAGAAGAAGCAGCAAAGATCCTTTCCGCAGAAGAGATCCATATTCTGGTGGAACTCAAACAGGGCAAAGCACAGGCCAAAGCCTGGGGCTGTGACCTGACTTATGATTATGTAAAGATCAACGGGGATTATCGATCATAGGAAAGCCACTGGGGACGGAGTTTTCTGGCTCTAAAGAGCCAGAAAACTCCGTCCCCAATGGCCTCAAGAGCCAGAAAACTCCGTCCCCAATGGCCTCCAATGGCTTATTTCACGATAAAATCTGCGAAGACAGCATGCACCAGACCAGCCAGATCCTGCGGAGAAAGCTTCAGGGTATAGCCGATACGGCCGCCACTGACATAGATCTGATCGTATTTCTGTGCACTTTCCTGAATAAAAGTCGGAAACTGCTTCTTCATGCCAATCGGAGTACAACCACCTCTTACGTATCCGGTCACAGCAGTGATATCTTTTACATGGATCATCTCGATGGATTTTTCACCGGCTACTTTGGCTGCCAGTTTCAGGTCTACTTCTTCAGCAATGGGCACTACAAATACGTAGTAGGCTTTGCTCTTACCCTGGGCGACCAGAGTCTTAAAGGACTGTTCGACCGGGGCACCGGTCTTTTCTGCGGTATGCAGACCGTCTATGAATTCATCACATTCATAGGAAAGCAGTTCATATGGGATTTTATTCTTGTCAAGAATGCGCATAGCATTTGTCTTTACTTCTTTTGCCATAATATCAATTCCTCTCATAGATCAGATGTTAGAAATTCGGGTTGGTATGACCAATCTGAACAGTAATCATTTTAGCACAGATCATCATAGAATCAAGACTCATTTTTTGAAAAAATAATTTGCAGAAACTTGTCAGAAACTGGCAGGAATGGTACATTATAATTAGCTGTTCAAAAATAAAAGTATCTGTGAAGATGTGAAATGAATATGCTGAAAAATCCGAGAGGAAAAGAAAAATGGCAGAAGAAAAGAAGAAAACAGAAGATGCGGGAAAGCTGTCACCTGATAATGTATTGACTGCAAAGATGTTGGGTGGTTTTTCTCTTCAGTACCAGAATCGTGAGATTGTGCTGGATCGGAATACATTGTCCAAGACAACACAGCTGCTCCAGATATTGCTTCTGGCTGGAAAAGAGGGCGTGGCCAAGACCAGCCTGATTGATGCACTTTATGGCCGGGATGACAGTGTGGAGAACAAGAATGGCAGTCTGAACAATACCATTTTTCGTATGAGAAAGCAGTTGAAAGCAGCCGGACTGCCAGAGAGCAATTTTGTTGTGATTAAAAGCGGTATGTGTTATTGGGATGAGAGAATCCCGGTGAGCGTGGATGCACTGGAATTCAGCGAAAAAGCCCGTCAGGCCAGACTGGCAGATACGCTGGAGGAGCAGCTGCGTGATTGTGTGGCAGCCTGTCGGATGTATACCGGAGAATTCCTGCCGAGTATGATTGGAGAAGACTGGGTATCCGTGCGTAACGCAGCCTGCAGAGAGCAATATTTTTACTGTATGAATGAAGCATGCCGTGAACTGATGAGCAGGGAACGGTATGAGGAACTGGTGGAACTGGCTCATGCAGCAGCTGAGATTTATCCGTTTGAAGAATGGCAGGAGTGGGAGATCGACGGCCTGATTGCTCTGGCGCGATTCAAAGAGGCCATGGAAGTATATGAGCGGACAACGAAAAAGACGCTGGATGAATTTGGGCTGGCACCATCTCCGGAAATGCTGAAGCGTTTTCGGATCATGGGAGAGCGAATGTCTCAGGCGGCAGGTGCGATTGATGATATCCGCCATAGACTGGTAGAAAAAGAAAAGAAAAGAGGCGCATATTTCTGTACGTTTCCGAGCTTTGTGGATATTTATCATGTATTCAGCAGAATCATGGAGCGAAAGGGAATCTCGGTATTTATCATGCTCTGTACTCTGAAGAATCAGAAGAACCAGGTGTGCGGAGATGAGATGGGAAAAGACCGGGAAGTTTCCCATCAGTTGTCTGAGGCGATCCGCATTTCTCTTCGCAGCGGAGATTTTTATACCAGATACAATTATTCACAGTATCTGATCATGCTGTCGGAGATTCAGCAGGAGAATTGCTCCGTCGTATCACATCGTATTGACCAGAACTTTCAGAAAATGGAAGAAACAACAGGTTATTACATTGATTTTTATGTGGCATCCATTGCTGAGATCTGCGAAGAGGAGAAGCCAAAGCCAGAGAAAAAATTCAAAGAAAAAAAGAACATGTGGAAATAGTGTAACTGTGAAGGAACTGAACAGATACGAAATAGTTCATGAAATAGAAGTTCTGATATAATAAAAGCGTAACATCAGGTGTAGTCTGGAAGAGGAAAAATACGTGGAAAATAAAAAGAAATCTGGAACCTTTGTGGTTCATATCAAATGTTGTGAAAATGCGACCTGGCAGGGTGATGTTACCTGGGCCGAGGAGAATAAAAAAGAAAGTTTCCGCAGTGCGCTGGAGCTGATCCGCCTGATTGACGGTGCACTGGATATGTCGGAAGAATAGGACAGGAGACAGAAAACATGACGGAATATAGAATGAATATTTCGGCACCGAATATTGTAAATGTGTGCATAGATCAGATCACGGAGACGGAGAAGCAGGGAAGGATGTATGACTGCTACAGCCGGGAACCGTTTCGGTTTCAGAATGAACTGCAGCTGATGCGAAAGATGGAAGAACTGATGGACTGGCTGGATTATCCGCAGAGTTCTATGAAGACCCGCAGTTATCAGAAAGCAGAGCGGGAAAAGCAGGCAGACCAGCCGGAGAAGGTGTGGGGCTGTGAAGAGATGCTGCAGGAACGGGGAGTCAGAGGGACAATGGTGATTCATGTGCAGTACAGACAGAATGCGACCTGGCAGGGGAAAATTTTATGTGTAGAGACGGGTGAGACACAGGAATTTTTCAGTATGCTGGAATTGTTAAAGATTATAGATAATGAATTTTGAAGCCAGCTGGAGGCTCAGCCTCCACTGGCTTTTCGTCGCTCCCGGTCACAGATAATCCACTCATCCAGCGTCAGCGGCGTATAATCCGAATACATGCAGAAGCAGTTGATCATATTGCATGGAATATGGACTTCTTTCCCGTTGCGGTCAGTACGGCGGGTATTTCTTGTGATATCCTGAAACCGTTCAATCAGGCGTTGATCCATGGTGTCATGCACATGTCCGTAGAGCATGTAAGTCTTTTCCTCCCCTTTTTCATTGCGGTAATACTGACCGTTATAACACATGATCGGATAATGGCTGAGAATGATTTTTCGTTTGTTATCTTTTAATTCCTCGTAATGCTTCATCCATACGAATCGATCGGTACGATAAGCATTATTTTCATGAAAACGGTCATGGTTGCCGATGATGAGATATAACCGGCCGTTCAGCCGGTTCAGAAGCGCTTTGGTCTCATCGGGTTTCCCCCAGGAGAGATCTCCCAGGATCACTACTTCATCATTGGGACGCACTTTGGCGTTCCATTTTTTTAGCATATAAGCATTCATCTCTTCCGTGGAACCAAATCCGCGGCAATCCATCTTGTCATTCAGTTCTCCGTGAAAAAAATGGCAGTCAGAAATATAATATCTCATAAATTCTCCCCTATTGGTTCCAGCTTCCGGAACCATATTCGTTGCGGTATTCCTGACGCTTCAGTTCCAGATATAATTCGGCATTTACCGCATGTTCATAAGGATATACGAAAAAGATTCCGGCAAGTCCAAAGGTCAGAATACTGACATAATCCCACAGGAAGAAGGACCAGTCCAGTACAAAAGCACGCCACTTCTGGCCGCGCATCATTTCTTTGCTCTTCTGAAATACCTCTTTGTGCCGCATCTCAGGATATTCGGCCAGCAGATATGGCACCATGCGGTATTCATAGGACTTGATAATGCCCGGGATCACCAGCAGAAGAGACCACAGCGTAATCATAATGTCTCTCCATAAAAGATTCAGGACAATATTCATATAATTGCGGTCACGAAAAGCCATGGTCAGCCGGTTCAGGCTGGTCTGTTCCTCTGGCTTTTTGGCATTATCCAGAAAGAATCTGGCGCCTCCCACGCAGATCGGTTCCAGTACCAGAATGCCAAGCAGCATCAGCAGAAAAGAACTGGCACTGCCGAGAAAATCGGAAATATAATCCCAGATAACCTGCATCGGTCCCATTACAAAACGACGCAACATGCTCAGAGAAGGATCCTGTGCCAGCTCTTGTGCGCGGCTGTAAATAGTTTCATAAGTACTTTCTGTCAGCGCACTGTCGGTATTGGTGAGAGTAGCTGTGATATCCGGAGTTTGAGTCATTTCCATCATGGCAAGACTTTCATAATAAGCATCACTGGCATCCTGTACGGTGGATGTCGAGGAACCGCCAAAAGTCTGACTGCCTGCCGCAAACAACAGGATAATAGCTGCCAGCATACATTTCAGATAATTGGCCTTCAGAGCTGCTTTGGCATTTCTTTTTAAATTAGAACGTTTCCACATATCTGTAAACCTCCATATAATCTTATGGTGAATCAGAAGAATGTCTCCGGGAGGCAGGCTTCTGCTCAATATTCGTATCATTATACTACAAAGAAAGTGCAGATGCAAAATATTTTATCTGTCGCCGATTCTCACTATGGTACCCCGGAAATAACAAGAATCAGTATTTCCGGGGGAGAATCAGAATGAACCAGTATATAGAATAGTGCAAGAAAACAAGGCATGAAAAAGTAAACAAAAAATATTGTGTTAAATTGTACAAAATGATGATTCATGAAATTATATTACATACATATTGACAAAATAAAATTTTATTTTATAATGTAATTACAACAAAGAACTGGTATAAATGCTTAAGAAAAAAGAAGCTATTTATACAAAAAATGGTCGAAATGTTTAAAAAATTTAAATGTATGGAGGGCAAAGAACATGAGACGAAGTAATTTAGTTACACGAGGCATTATCTTATCAGCAATCGCAGCTATGGCTCTTGGAGCAGCAGTATCAGCAGATGATACTACATTAGAGTTCCAGCAGTGGTGGGGAGTAGAACTTCCAGATGGTGCATTACAGGAAATCTGTGATGGATTTACAGAAGAGACAGGCGTGAAGATTGATCTTCTGAGCAACCCATACGCAGATACCAAGACACAGATCGCAGCAGGTGCAGCAGCAGGCACTATGGCAGACGTTGTTGGTCTTGACGGATCCTGGGTATATGACTTTGCAAAACAGGGATCTATCGCAAACCTGACAGAGCTGATGGAAGCAGACGGATATGATGATTCTCAGTTATCTGACCAGATCAAATATGAAGGAAATACATATATGATCCCAGTTGTTAACTTTGCATATCCACTGTTTGTAAATACAGATATCCTGGAAGAAGCCGGAGTAGAAGAAATTCCTACTACATGGTCAGAGTTCCTGGATGCATGCGATAAGATCACAACAAATACAGATAAAGCAGCATATGCTATTCCACTTTCTACAGAAGCACCGAATGGTATCCAGAACCAGTTCAGCTCATGGCTGTGGGCTTCAGGCGGAAATCTCCTTCAGGATGGCAAACCGGCTCTGACAGATAATGACAAGCTTGCTCAGTTAGTAGACATGGTTAAGACCATGAAAGATAAAGGATATCTGTCCGATGGTGCTGAAGCAATGAAAGAACAGGATATGGTAAATGAGTTCGAAAACGGACGCCTTGCATTCATGGTAGATGGTATTTCTCACCTGACAACCATCAAGACAGAAAGCCCGGATCTGAACTTCACATTTGCAAAGATGCCAGTTATGGATGATTATACAGACAAGAGCGGTATGGACGTAGCTAACTGGGGTATCGGTATTGCAGAGAACTGCGAAAACAAAGAAGCAGCAATGCAGTTTGTAGAATATCTGATGAGCCCTGAAGTAAATGCAAAACTTGCTCAGCTTGCTAATGCATTCCCAGGTAACTCCACAGCTGAACCAGATTACTCATCCAATGATGAACTGTTCCAGAAAGCATTCGAAATCTTCGGTGAAGGTTATGCAATCAATGAATTCACAGGCGCACCTACAGCAGAAGACCTGATGAGAAGCATGAACGAACAGCTTGTTCTCTACATTGATGGTGATACAGCATCTGTTGATGAAATGCTCAGTGCTACACAGGAAGCATGGGAAGCAGCTTACAATCAGTAAGAATTTGATAACAGGGCTGTACGAAAAGTACAGCCCTGTTCTTGAAAAGGAGTGAAAAAATTGGCAAATGTCTGTAATGACAAACAAGTGTTAAAAAAGAAACTGACTCCATACGGTTATCTTCTTCCAACAATTATCCTTCTGTTTATTTTGCTGGTAATACCGGTCATTATGGTTATCGGATATTCTTTTTTTGACAACGTAATTGTGAATAAGAACCCGGTATTCGTAGGGTTGAAAAATTATGCAACCGTACTTCACGATAAGAACTTCTGGAATGCAATCAGTAATACATTATTTTTTGTTATTGTCAGTATGGTGGCACATCTGGTAATCGGTATGGTATTCGCACTGGTATTAAATACCAGATATCTTGGAAATAAGACAAAAGGTATTTTCCGTGTGATTTATGCATTACCGTGGATGTTTACTGCATCCGTTATAGCAATTCTCTGGAGAATGATGTTGGATCCGAGTGGTGTTCTGAACTACTTGATGATGACGCTTCATATCACGAGTGACAAGGTTTCTTTTTTGGCAACCAGAAGTATTGCATTACAGGCTGTTACTCTGATTAATATCTGGTCTGGATATCCATTCTACATGATCAGTATTCTTGCCGGATTACAGGGTATCTCCACAGATCTCTATGAGGCATCTTCACTGGACGGTGCCAATACCATCCAGACATACCTGAGAATCACACTGCCTCAGTTAAAACCGATTCTGATCAGTCTTCTTATGCTGGACTTCGTCTGGACACTGCAGCAGTTCGCATTGATCTGGATGACCACAGGAGGCGGTCCTGTAAACGCAACAGAGACAGTCAGCACCTATATTTATAAACAGGCATTTACAAAATATCAGTATTCCACAGCATCTACCGGTGCAGTATTGTTACTGATTGTCTGCTCTATCGTTGGTGTGCTGTATGTCAGACAACAGAGATCGGAGGACTAGACATGGTTGGAAAGAAAAAGAAATCTGTACAGATTCTGGTATTTATTGTTCTTATTATAGGAGCCATATGGGCCGGCTTTCCGGTATTGTGGATGTTCTCGAACTCATTTAAGGGAAATGCAGAGATTTTCACATGGCCTCCTACATGGATTTCAAAGAGTTTCAGCCTTTCTGCATATGGCAAAATTCTGACAAATCCGGAACAGTTAAGGTTCTTCCTTAACAGTTATGTAATCGCAGCATTAGTGGTAATTGTTACACTGATCATAGGAATCATGGCTTCTTATGCATTCAGCCGTTTCAATTTCCCTGGAAAAAAATTAATCAACACTGTTATTGTAGCGATTCAGGCAGTACCGCCAATCACACTGCTGATCCCGTACCTGAGCCTGATCGTAACACTGAAATTATACAATACATACTGGGCACTGGTACTTACCTATATGGTATTTACACTTCCGTATTGTATTCTGATGGTAACCGGATATATGAACACTCTGCCAAAGGATCTGGATGAAGCCGTTATGATAGATGGCGGTTCCAGATGGACCGCACTGTGGAAGATTCTGGTGCCGACCGCAGTACCTGGACTGGTATCTGTAGGAATGTACACATTCATGCAGTCTTGGAATGAATACCTGTTTGCGTTGGCATTGACCAAGACCAATGAGATGCGTACCGTACCTGTTGGAATCAACCTCCTGATGGGACAGCATGCTTATGAATGGAATCAGATGATGGCAATGAGCGTACTTGGTTCTCTGCCGATCCTGTTCTTATTCCTGTTCTTCCAGAGATATTTCATCGCAGGTATGACTGCAGGTTCTGTAAAGAACTAGAAAAGGAGTCACTATGAGTATTTTATCAGTTGGAATGGCATTCTGTGATATCCCATTACGTCCCTGTCCGGCCAATATTATGGAACTGGATAATTACCAGATTCGTAAAGTAGAGATGCATACCGGTGGCGATGCGCTGACGGTAGCAGTGGTGCTGGCGAAGATGGGCGCAGAAGTGGAGCTGAATGCAAAAGTAGGAAATGATGCAGGTGGGAAGTTTGTCTTAAGCGAACTGGAGAAAAACGGAGTTTGCGCAGAGGCGGTCACGGTGGAAGAGAATTATGCAACGGCCACATCCTATCAGCTGATTGAAGAGAATGGTCAGCGTCATTTTCTGGTAGACAGTGAAATCAATAAACTGCTAAAAAATACGGATGTGACGGATGAACAGATTCAGAAAGCGGATATTATATTTATGGGAAGTGCTCTGGCAATGGAAGGAATGAATGATCAGGAGATCAGCGCATTATTCCAGAGAGCACACAAAGAAGGAAAAATCACTGCAATGGATGCGTCTGTGGCGGTTACGGACAGCGAAAGCTGCAAGATGAACCTGCTCAGACAGACGTTGCAGCATACAGATATATTCATACCAAGTTATGAAGAGGCAAGTTATCTTGCACAGAAAGAAAAAGTAGAAGATATTATCGAAGCATTCCGCCAGTTTCCGTTGAAAGTATTCGGGATTAAGCTGGGCGCAGAAGGTTGTGTACTGACAGATTTTAAAGAAACAATTTACAGGAAGCCGTATAAGGGCAAGCCGGTAGTCGATACAACCGGAGCAGGAGATTGCTTTATGGGTGGATTTTTATACGCATTTTCGAATGGATTATCCATGGAAGAATGTGGAAAATTTGGAAGTGCGGTATCTGCATTCGGTATCTCTGCTGTCGGACCGAGTACAGCAGTTCCGGATTATGAAACAGTACTTCAGTTTATCAAAGATTCAGAAGAGGGAACAGACAATGGAATTCAGACAAAAATATGATCAGGCATTTGAATCTCTGACAAAACAGATCAAAAAACGTTCTGAAAAAGGTATTTACACTGCAATGGGTTATACCAGCAATCTGGATATTCTCTGCGATTTTCAGGTAGAAAAACTGAATGAGCTGCTGGCAGCGACGATGCAGGGCGCAGACCTGACCAAGATGAAAGTGGCAGCTATGATCACCAGTCAGAAAGAACTGCTGGAATCTGTCGTATATTACTGCATCAATGGAATCGGCGGTGAGGTAGATATTCAGGATCCAGAGTTGGTAAAAGAAACATTTGCCTATAAGAATGGCATGGGAGGTACAGCCGTACAGGCTGCTCTGGCACTTGCTATGATCGGCGGACCGTCCATCGTACATCTGACAGATGATTCCAAAGAAGTGTGCGATCAGCTGGTATCACCGTATGTACGTGTTGCACTGGAAGATGGCACACTGGGTGGTGCAGAGAAAATGCCGGGTAAGAACCCACAGGAGTGCCACTTTATTATTCAGTTTAAAAAAGGAGATGTGATTAGACTTGGCGATCAGGCTATTCCGATTCCATGTTCTAACCGACTGATTCTTACAAAGAATACCGTCAACGAGACGCTTCCGTTCTGGACACCGTATTTTGAATGGATCGAAAATCACGCAGATCAGGTCAGCACAAATGTGTTATCCAGCTTCAACAGCATTCTGGACATTGAGATCTTAAAAGAACGCCTGAAGTATCTGAAAGGTCATGTAGAGCGTTATCATAAAAACAATCCGGAAGGAATTGTTTATTTTGAAGATGCACATTATCACAGCTATGCAATCCGCAAACTGTGTATTGAGACGGTCTATCCATTTGTGGATATTTTAAGCATGAACGAAGAGGAACTCCAGTATACCCTGAACGAGATGTATGGTATGAAGATTGATATTGATGATATTGAGTCCTGCATCTGGGGGGTAGAGTATCTGATCCAGAAGTTTGATGTTACTTATGGTATCATCGTACATACCAAAGATTATGCAATGTACGTTGGCAAGCCACTGAAGGCTGACATCGAAAGCGGCCTGATGTATGGCAATATCCTGGCAACAGCAAAAGCATCAGCCGGAGGATATGGAACAGCAGAGCAGATTCAGGATGTATTAAAACTGGATCTCAGTCCGAAAGGATGTGAATATCGCGAAAAGATTCGTAACAGCGAATATCGCGACCGTGTGATTTTGGTTCCAACAAGATACATTGACAAACCAAAATACACCATTGGATTAGGAGATTCGTTTACCGGAGGTGTGCAGATGTGTTTTTAATACATCTCACTTTACGGTAACGACAATATAAACTTTTTTCTATTGAGGAGGAAAAGAAAAATGTTATACAACATGAAAGAAATCTTAGCAGTAGCAAAGGAGCACAAATTCGCAATTCCTGCATTTAACGTAGCAGACTGGTCCATGTTCCTGGGAATCATGGATGAATGTGAAGCTACCAATTCACCTGTAATCATTGAAATTCATCCAGATGAACTGGCATTTGAAGGTCCTGACATGGTAGGCGCTATCAGACAGCGTGCTCTGAAATCTAAAGTACCTGTTTGTATCCATCTGGATCACTGCAGCAACTTTGGAACCATTATCGAAGCAATCCAGTGTGGTTTTACATCTGTTATGTTTGATGGAGCATCTCTTCCATTTGAAGAAAACATCGCAGGCGCTAAGAAAGTGGTAGAAGCAGCTCATCCGGTTAACGTATCTGTAGAAGCAGAACTGGGAACCATCGGTTCTACAAACCCTGCTGATCTGGAAGGTGGAGCAGCTCAGATCATCTACACAGATCCTGATGATGCAGTAAAATTCGTAGAAGCTACCGGCGTAGATACTCTTGCAGTTGCAATCGGAACTTGCCACGGACTGTATCCGGCAGGCATGAAACCAGAACTGAAACTGGATATCCTGAAAGAGATCGAAGCAAAAGTAAATGTACCTCTGGTTCTTCATGGTGGATCTAACAACCCAGATAAAGAAATTGGCGAATCTGTAACACTTGGTATCTGCAAGATTAATATTTCTTCTGATATCAAAGCTGCTTACTTCACAAAGATGCGTGAAGTGCTTCTGGACAAAGGATTAAGAGAGCCAGGTGATATCGAACCTCCATGTATGGAAGCTATGAAAGAAGTTGTAAAACATAAACTTGACCTCTTCCAGACAACAGGAAAAGCTGTATTGTACTAATAATTGTAGAAAAATCTTGAAAAATTCATAAGGTAAAACACGAAAACTGGAAGAAAGTTACTTATGATTTCTTCCGGTTTTTGTTATAATTACTGGTACATAAATATAGACAGGCGGTGACGGACGTATAACATATTTCCCTGAAAGGATCAAAACGATGAAAAAAAATATAGAGGATGAAGAAGTCCTGGAAGTTATTAATGAAAAATATATGGAGTTGTTCCCGGCTGAGAAGAAGGTTGTGGATGCTATTTTAAAAAAGCCACAGAACGTAGTGAACTATAATGTGGCAGATCTGGCCAAGAAAAGTGATGTCAGTGTGGCGACGATTGTGCGTTTGTGCCATCATCTGGGATATGAAGGATATTATCAGTTCCGGCTTCTGTTGTCCAGAGATCTGGGGAAAAAACAGCATAGGGTGAAGAAAAGCGGCGATGCATTTGGAAGTTACGTGGAAGAACTGGCGGACAGTGTACTGGCGATAGGAAAACGCCTGGATCTGGGTCAGTTGAGAGAA
Organism: Muricoprocola aceti; assembly: GCF_025567005.1. Lineage (NCBI taxonomy): Bacteria > Bacillati > Bacillota > Clostridia > Lachnospirales > Lachnospiraceae > Muricoprocola > Muricoprocola aceti. The sequence goes on along the minus strand of NZ_JAOQKE010000009.1, from coordinate 67,574 downwards.
GTGCTGGAAGTACTGAAGAATGCGCCGATGGTACATCTGATTGCCTGTGGCAATGCCACCAATGTATCTCGTTATATGGGATTTCGTCTGGAACGTCTGGGTATTCGCTGCACCTATTCGGAACTTCCGGAATACAGCATCAGTCATATCAATCTGGCCAATAAAGATGAAGTAGTAGTAGGGATCTCCAAGTCAGGAATCTCCAAAAGAGTGATTGATGGTATGACCATTGCAAAGGGAAAGGATATGAAGGTGATTGCGATCACAGCGAGTCTGAAAAGCGAAGTAGCCAAGCTGGCAGACTATGTGTTGAACAGTAGTGTCAGACAGGAGGCTTTTGATTTTTACAATGGATATTCTTATTTTAATGAATATGTGATCGTAGACACGGTTCTGAACTTTATGGTAAATCAGGAATTGCTGGAGGCGGAGAGGGCATCAGAGAGTCCTTCTGCAGAAGGAAATGGTGTTATGCCAAAGGCGGTTAGCAGATAGTAAGATATGGAATATATCAATGAAAAATAGAAAATGAAAGACAGTTTGTTTCGATGAAAAACAGGCTGTCTTTTTTATGGAGTAAAAAAGTGTTGACAAAACTAAAATACTAGTGTACTATTCAACTATGACAGTAATACAAAAATGAAAAGGAGGGCACCATGGAATATAATCCGGCATTACCGATTTATCTGCAGGTGGCGAATTCCATTAAGCGGGATATCGTGACAGGCAGGCTGGAGCTTGGAGCCAGGCTTCCATCTGTGCGGGATCTGGCGGTGGCCTATACGATTAATCCGAATACCGTCAGCAGAGTATACAAGGAACTGGAGATGGAAGATGTCTGTTTTACCAGACGAGGCATGGGGACATTTGTGACACAGGATCCGGAGAAGGTGAAGAATATGAAGAGAGAGATGGCGGGAACACTGATTTATGAATTCCTGGAGGGGATGAAGCAGCTTGGCTTCACCCAGGAAGAGGCGATAAAGGTTCTGGAGCAGAGCGAGTTCCAGGAGAAAGAAGAAAAGTAGAGCAGGAAGCAAAATGAGGAGATGACAGAGATGATCTTAGAGAGCAGGGAAGTTACGAAGAATTATGGAAGTAAGACCGCAGTGAATGGAGTATCGTTGAAGCTGGAGCCTGGACTGGTATATGCCATGCTGGGACCGAACGGCAGCGGTAAGACTACCTGGATGAAGATGGCGGCAGGACTGGTGAAGCCAAGTATGGGTGAGATCCTTTATGAGGGCAACCAGGTGGGAAAAGAGAGCAAGAAAGAGATTGCCTATATGTCCACCGAACCGTATTTTTATAGCTGGATGTCCGTGGGAGATGTGGGAAAGTACTATGAGGACTTTTTTGAGGATTTCTCTATGGAGAAGTATCATCAGATGCTGGAACGGATGGAACTGACAGAGGATATGAAGGCAAAGAAGCTTTCTTCCGGTATGATGGCAAAGCTGAAGATTGCAGTTACCATGGCACGAAAAGCAAAAGTATATCTGCTGGATGAGCCACTGAATGGGATTGATCTTCTGGCCAGAGATCAGATCATGACCAGCATTCTGGAAGCGATGGATAAAGATGTGACGCTGGTGGTTTCCAGCCATCTGGTAGATGAACTGGAGCGGGTAGCAGATGCGGCACTTTTTATGAAAGACGGACACCTGGTCGAACAGTGCATGATCGAGGATCTGCGCATGAATCAGAATAAGTCAGTGGTAGACTTATATCGTGAAATCTATGGACATGGGGGAGAAGGACAATGTTAAAGCTAATGAAATATGAATTTCGGAAAACAGGATTTTCCAAACTGATACTGCTGGTGGTTACACTGGTAGCGGAACTGGCATTTCTGTTGGGGGTATTTCTGGAAAAAGACCGACTTCTGGCAACAGGTATTATGATGCTGTTTCTCTGCGCTGTGATTGGCATTGCTTATATCGGATTGGAAAGCGTGCTGGCGCTGCATCGTGATCTGAATACGAAGCAGAGTTATATGTTGTTCCTGACACCGCACAGCAGCTATGAAATTCTTGGAGCTAAGGTGCTGGAAAATGGGATCTCCATTCTGATAACCGGTATCTTTTTCGCACTGGTGGCTGCGTTGGATGTACTGATAGCAACCCTGTACATTGGCGGCGTAAAAGAGATGATGAATATGGTGAAGAATTTTCTGGATGTCAGTATGAATATGAATATCAGCGCAAAAGATGCTGCGTTTGTATTTTTCACGACACTGGCCAGCTGGATGGTCTATATCGTGAATGCAGATCTGGCGGTGATCCTTTCTGCAACAGTACTGGCAGGAAAGAAGGCCAGCGGACTGGTCGCATTTGTGATCTTTATGGTTCTGTCCTGGCTGATGGGACTGGGGCTGGATCATTTGCCGGTACTTCACAATGATGATCTGCAGTTTGTTTTGTATATTGTGGCTGCTATGGCCGCATCAGCGGCGGTATATCTGCTCAGTGGATGGATCATGGAGAAAAAACTGAGCGTGTAGCTGGTTACGGAGTGAACAGTAACCTGTTTCATAGCAAATGTGACAGATGTCCACTTGAATAGAGTGTGGTAATTGTGTAAAATGGATATAAAGGAGCGTGAAAAAGTTCCGTTATATCCATTTTTTACGTAAAACGATATATGGGAGGTTTACATAACATGAAAAAGAAGATGATCGCAGCAGGCCATATTTGCGTTGATATCACACCGGCAATCCCTGGGAAAAAAGGAGCGAAGATCAACGAACTGCTTATTCCCGGCAAGCTGATTGAAGTGGGAGATGCGACAGTCAGTACGGGAGGGGCTGTGGCAAATACCGGTCTTGCAATGAAGATTCTGGGTGGAAATGTTTCCCTTATGGGAAAAATCGGAAATGATGCTTTTGGCGGAATTGTAAAGAATGTGCTGAAGAAATATGGGCTGGAAGATGGCCTTTTGATTTCGGATACCGCAGCAACCTCTTATACAGTAGTGGTGGCAGTACCTGGTATTGACCGGATCTTTTTGCATAATCCGGGAGCAAATAACGCATTTTATGCTGATGACATTCCGGAAGAAGAATTAAAGGATGCAGCGTTATTCCATTTTGGATATCCGCCTATCATGCGATCCATGTATGTGAATGATGGAGAAGAACTGGTGAAGATGATGAAGATGGTGAAAGAGGCAGGAGTAGCCACATCGATGGATCTGGCTGCGGTAGATGAAGCTTCTGAGGCCGGACAGGTAGACTGGCATCATGTGCTGGAGCGTGTCATGCCATATGTGGATATTTTTGTTCCAAGTGTGGAGGAACTTTGCTATATGCTGGATAAGGAACGATTCCAGGAATGGCAGGAGAGAGCAGCCGGAAGAGATGTCACGGAAATCCTGGATATTGAGAAAGATGTGAAACCACTGGCAGATGAGTGCATGAAGATGGGCGTGAAGGTTCTTCTCTTAAAATGTGGCGCGCCGGGCATGTATTTTTGCAGTGCATCAAAGGAGGTATTGTCCCAGATTACAGACCGCCTGGAGCTGGATGTGGAGGCCTGGGCAGGTAAAGAATATTTTGAGAAAAGCTATGTACCGGAGAAAGTATTGTCTGGTACCGGAGCAGGGGATACATCAATTGCTGCTTTTCTGACAGCCATGACAGATGGCTATACACCGGAAGATGCCCTGCATCTGGCGGCAGGAACCGGAGCTTCCTGTGTGGCAGCTTACGATGCATTAAGTGGGTTGAAGTCTTTTGAAGAACTGAAGAAAAAGATGGATGCCGGATGGGAAAAAGCAGAGTAGTCTGGGCATATAGGAGGATGCAGATATGGCGAACTATATTATGGCGCTGGATGCAGGGACAACCAGCAATCGTTGTATTTTGTTTGATGAAAAGGGGAATATGTGCAGTGTGGCACAGCGGGAGTTCAGACAGTATTTCCCCAAACCGGGATGGGTGGAGCATGATGCAGATGAGATCTGGGCCAGTCAGCTGGGAGTGGCAGTCGAAGCGATGAACATGATTGGTGCCACGGCACAGGATATTGCAGCAATCGGCATTACCAATCAGAGAGAAACGGTCATTATCTGGGATAATGAGACGGGAGAGCCGATCTATCATGCCATTGTGTGGCAGTGCCGCAGAACTTCGGAATACTGTGATTCTCTGAAGGAAAAGGGGCTGACCGAGATGTTTCGCCAGAAGACCGGGCTGGTGATCGATGCTTATTTTTCAGCGACAAAGATTCGCTGGATCCTGGAGCATGTGCCGGGAGCCAGGGAGCGGGCAGAAAAAGGTGAACTTCTCTTTGGAACGGTGGAGACCTGGCTGATCTGGAAGCTGACAAAGGGAAAGGTGCATGTGACAGATTACAGCAATGCATCCCGCACCATGCTCTTTAATATCAATACATTGCAGTGGGATGATGAGATCCTGCAGGAACTGAATATTCCAAAATGTATATTGCCGGAAGTGAAGCCTTCCAGCTGCGTCTATGGCACCACAGATCCTTCCTATCTGGGTGGTGCAATCCCGATTGCCGGGGCAGCGGGAGACCAGCAGGCGGCACTGTTTGGACAGACCTGTTTCGAAGCCGGTGAGGCAAAGAATACATACGGTACCGGATGCTTTATGCTGATGAATACCGGTGAAAAACCAGTATTTTCTCAGAATGGGCTGGTCACAACCATTGCATGGGGGCTGGACGGCAAAGTAAATTATGCACTGGAGGGATCGATCTTTGTAGCAGGTGCTTCGATCCAGTGGCTGCGGGATGAGATGCGGATGATTGATTCTGCACAGGATTCCGAATATATGGCCAAAAAAGTGCCAGATACCAACGGATGCTATGTAGTCCCGGCGTTCACCGGACTGGGGGCTCCGCACTGGGATCAATATGCACGGGGAACCATTGTGGGAATCACCCGTGGTGTGAACAAATACCATATCATACGTGCCACATTGGAATCCATCGCCTATCAGGTGAATGATGTACTGGAAGCCATGAAAGCAGATTCTGGTATGGAATTATCTTCTATGAAAGTGGATGGCGGAGCCAGTGCCAATAATTTCCTGATGCAGACACAGGCTGATGTGATCAATGCGCCGGTGAAACGTCCGGGGTGTGTGGAGACTACAGCGATGGGAGCAGCGTATCTGGCCGGACTGGCAGTGGGCTATTGGAAGAATAAAGAAGAAGTGCGCAAGAATCAGGCCATTGATCGGGTATTTTATCCAGAGATCACAGAAGAAGATCGTGCAAAGCGGATCAAAGGCTGGAACAAAGCAGTAAAATATGCCTATGGATGGGCGAAAGAAGAATTATAAATCAACGGGAAACAAAAATAAAGGAGACAGAAGAAAAGTGGCGGTTTAGAGCCACTTTTCTTTGCCTCCTTTCGTTTGGAGAGAGCCAGAAAACACCGTCCCCAATGGTTAGCCCATATGTACGGTAGCGTGATATTCTTTTTTGCCGTCTTCAAATGGAATCAGGCATCCATCATAATCTTTTCCGTCAACGGTGACTTTCTGTACTCCTTTCTGAACGTGATCTGGATTGACTACATCGATGTAGTACATTGCATCACGGAAACGGCGGGTCAGCTGGAAGTCACCGAAATCTTCAGGGATACACGGATCGATGGTCAGTCCTTCGTAGGAAGGCTGTACGCCCAGAATAGCCTGGGACAGGTTGCAGAAGGTCCATGCAGCGGTTCCGGTCAGCCAGCTGTTCTTGGCTTCTCCGTGGAACCTGGCATCAGCACCGGCTACCATCTGTGAGTATACATACGGTTCCGTGCGATGGATCTCGCTGATCTCTTCGATATAGGATGGACAGGTCTTCTTGTAGATTTCAAAAGCACGTTTTCCTCTGCCGATCACAGTTTCTGCAATGGATACCCACGGATTGTTGTGACAGAAGATACCGGCATTTTCCTTATATCCTGGTGGATAGGAAGAGATCTCACCGAGGTTCAGATAGTAATGTGTATAGGCTGGCTGAAGAAGCATGATACCATATTTGGTATCCAGATGTTCTTTTACAGAATCCAGAGCTTTTTCGGCCAGACCTTCTTTTACGCCGATACCGGCCATGACACAGAAGCCCTGTGGTTCGATGAAGATCTTTCCTTCTTCGCATTCATGGGATCCTACTTTCTGGCTCTCTGCATCGTAAGCACGCAGGAACCATTCGCCATCCCAGCCGGCAGCCAGTACGGCATCGTACATTTCAGAAACTGCTTTTTCTGCTTCTTTTGCCAGATCTTCGTGCCCGGAGAGGTGGCTGATGTCAGCAAACTCTTTTCCGTATTTTACAAACATACCTGCGATAAATACAGATTCTGCTACAGGTCCCTCAGATGGTCCGGTGGTCTGGAAGGATTCACCTGGTTCTTTGGAGAAACAGTTCAGGTTCAGACAGTCATTCCAGTCAGCACGGCCGATCAGCGGCAGATCATGCGGGCCGAGATGTGTACGGGTATAAGTAAAGGAACGACGCAGGTGCTCGTAAAGGGTATCTGCTTTTTCTTTCTGATTATCAAAATCGACCATTTCATTCAGAATAGAGAAGTCACCGGTCTCTTTCAGATAAGCGGATACAGCGGCGATCAGCCACAGCGGGTCATCGTTAAATCCACTTCCGATGTCCAGATTACCTTTCTTGGTCAATGGCTGATACTGGTGATAAGCGCTTCCGTCTTCAAACTGAGTGGCAGCAATATCCAGAATACGTTCTCTGGCACGTTCCGGGATCAGGTGTACGAAGCCCAGAAGATCCTGACAGGAATCACGGAATCCCATACCACGGCCAGTTCCGGATTCATAGTAAGAAGCGGAACGGGACATATTGAACGTAATCATACACTGGTACTGGTTCCAGATATTGGCCATGCGGTTTACATGTGGATCCTGGCTCTTTACTGTGTAGCGTGCCAGAAGCTGATCCCAGTAAGCATGCAGATCATCGAAAGCTTTGCGAACCTGTTCGTCAGTGGCAAAACGTTCCATCAATTTGTGAGCAGGAGCTTTATTGATCACATTCGGAGCTTCCCATTTCTCCTCTTCCGGATTCTCACAGTAGCCCAGCAGGAAAATCAGCTCTCTGGATTCTCCCGGCTGAAGGGTCAGATCAATCTGGTGACTGGCAATCGGATACCATCCGCTGGCTACGGAACCGGTACATGCTCCTGCCTTTACTGCATCCGGAATGGCATTGCCATTGCCTCTGCCGAGGAAATCATCGCGGCTGGTGTCAAAACCATTGATATCCGCATTGACGGTAAAGAAGCTGTAATGATTGCGGCGTTCTCTGTATTCGGTCTTGTGGTAAATAGTACTACCTTCGATCTCGACCTCTCCGGTACTTAAGTTTCTCTGGAAGTTTGTCATATCATCTACTGCATTCCATAAACAGAATTCTACATAAGAAAAAAGAGAAATCGGTTTTTCCTGATTGGAATGGTTCGTCAGAACCAGCTTGTTGATCTCACAGGATGCATCCACCGGAACGAAAGCCAGCAGATTGGCTTCCAGACCATTTTTAGAAGAAATGAAACGGCTGTAGCCCATGCCATGGCGGCATTCATAGGAATCAACCGGTGTCCTGGAAGGCATAGTGCCAGGATTCCAGATGACATCCCCATCTTTAATGTAGTAATACTTTCCGTTAGAGTCGATCGGAAGCGTGTTGTAACGGTAACGGGTGATACGAAGCAGCTTCGCATCTTTATAGAAACTATAACCACCACAGGTGTTGGAAATCAAAGAAAAGAATCCGTCTGTACCCAGATAGTTGATCCATGGAAGCGGAGTATCCGGGGTGGTAATCACATATTCTCTGGCTTCATCATCAAAATGACCAAATTTCATAACAAAAACCTCCGTAAAAAATATTGGTATAAAATAGTAAGTATCCAAAAATTTGTAAAGGAAACAGTTGAAAAATAATACGAAAACGATGAAGCGAAAACGAAAGTGATCTATGACTTTAGTTCAGTATAGCGGAAAGGAAATGGAAAAGCAACTGTTTTTCTGGGTTTTCTGCGTTTTCGAAAATATGCTACGAAAAGTTTCGCAACATGTATGCGTTTTGTTGTGCTTTGTACCAGTTTATATACAATATAAATGGGAGATTCTTTGTGCAACCAGACGAAGATGGCGAAATATACAAAAAGATTCGAAAAACTATTGAACTTTTGTGCAAAAAGATATACAATACAGTCACGAAAACGATTAAGGGATTTGAATTTGACTAACAAAGAATTGAGGACACGGCGCTATGGTTTCGATGAAAGACATCGCTAAACAGTGCCATGTATCCGTAGCCAGTGTCAGCAAAGCGCTGAATGGATATTCGGATATCGGAGAAGAGACCAGGAACCTGATTATTACGACAGCACATGAGATGGGATACCTTCCGAATTCTTCTGCAAGGGCACTAAAGACAAAGAAAAGTTATAATCTTGGCGTTCTCTTTGTAGACGCCGCCATGAACGGACTGACACATGAATATTTCAATCATGTATTAGAAAGCTTCAAGTACAGAGCAGAGGAAAAAGGATACGACATCACATTCATAGCCGGCAACACAGCGGGACAGAAGATGAGCTTCTACGAACGATGCAGATACCGGGGGGTGGATGGAGTATTAGTAGCCTGCTTCAAGTATTATGAAGAAGATATTCAGGATCTGATCCGCTCAGAACTTCCGGTGGTCACCATTGACCACACCTTTGAAGGAAAAATTGCAGTTGTTTCCAATAATGTTCAGGGAATGGAAGAACTTGTTTCCTATATATACAGTATGGGACACAAAAAGATTGCATACATCCATGGAGACGATACCCCGGTGACGAGGAACCGGCTCAGCGGATTCTACCGGACCACACAGAGATATGGACTGGAGATCCCGGATGAATATGTCAAGGCTTCTTCTTATCGCGATCTGGAGATGGCCGCAAAAGCAACCGGCGAACTGTTGGATCTTCCAAATCCGCCGACCTGCATCATGTACCCGGATGATTATGCAGCCGTGGGTGGCATGAATGAGATCAGGGAACGGGGACTTCGGATTCCGGAAGACATATCCATTACCGGATATGACGGAATCGATCTGGTACGAATGATGGAACCGAAACTTACCACACTCTGTCAGGATACCAGGAAGATCGGAAGAATGGCAGCAGAGAAGCTGATCAGCCTAATCGAACACCCAAAGACCACACTGGTGGACAAGTTCTCCGTAGACGGGGTGCTGTTCAAGGGAGGTTCGGTAGGACGTAACCGAGAATGTTAACGCAGAGGGGTCTGCGCAACAGATAGAGGGTAAATACATATTTTATATTATTTTTTAAGGAGGATGTAGTATTATGAACAAGAAAATGATGGCAATTACTCTGACAACAGCAATGATCGGAACTATGATGGGTGCAACTGCTGTAATGGCTGAGGACGCAGCTTCATCCGATGAAGGCAAAGTATTAAACATTTACTGCTGGAATGAAGAATTTAAATCTCGTCTGACAGATCACTATCCAGGATATGAAGAGGTTGACGGAACACATGGCAAGATCGGTGATGTAGACGTAGTATGGAATATCACACCTTCAGATGACAATGCATATCAGAATAATCTGGATGAAACATTATTAAAACAGGCTGATGCAGCAGATGATGACAAGATCGACCTGTTCCTGGTAGAAGCTGACTATGCATTGAAATACGTGAATACAGATTATGCAATGCCAATCAAAGACCTTGGTATTACAGATGATGAAATCAAAGATCAGTATCAGTATACAAAAGATGTTATGACGGATTCAGACGGTAATTTGAAAGGACTTTCCTGGCAGGGATGCCCGGGAACTATGATCTACAGACGTGATATTGCCAAAGAAGTATTTGGAACAGATGATCCGGCAGAAGTACAGAAGAAAGTTGCTGACTGGGATTCTTTCAAAGCGACTGCTGAAGAACTGGCAGGTAAAGGCTATCAGATGACTTCTTCCGTAAATGATACCTATCGTGTATTCTCCAACAATGTAAGCAGTCCATGGGTAGTAGATGGAAAGATTACAGTAGACGACAATATCAAGAATTGGGTTGATATGTCTAAAGAAATGGTAGATGCAAGCGAGACTGGCACAGCAGAATTGTGGAGTGATGACTGGAGCAAGGGCTTCTTCACAGACAGCAATGTATTTGCATACTTCGGACCAGCATGGTTCATTGATTTCTCTATGAGTGCAGATCAGGACGGATCCGTAGGTAAAGATGGTGGCTGGGCTGCAACAGAAGGACCACAGGGCTTCTACTGGGGTGGAACATGGATTACAGCAGCTACAGGAACAGACAACCCAACATTGGTAGCAGATATTATGAGAACTATGACAACTAATGTTGATGTAATGGAAGAAATCGTAAAAGCAGATAACGATTTCGTAAACAACAAACCAGCTATGGAAGCTATGGCAGCTGATGAAAGTTATGGTGATGCAGTTCTGGGTGGACAGAATCCACTGGCTATGTTCTGTGCAGGAGCTGATAAGATTGACTTGAGCAATATGAGCATTTACGATCAGGGATGCAACGAAGAATTCCAGAATGCCATGAAGAACTACTTCGAGGGTAATGCAACTTATGAAGAAGCACTGGATCTGTTTAATAAAGCAGTTGTAGAAAAATATCCAGAATTAACATACTAATCTGATATTGCAGCGAATCATTCAATAAGTAAAAAGATGAAATATGCCTGCCTGATCATCGGGCAGGCATATTTAAAACCAAAGCGTGCCTGAAAGGAGAATGAAAATGCCAAAGAATCAAAACCATAAGGCAGTTCGCTATAACAAATGGGGGTATCTGTTTTTGATACCGTTTGTAGTGGTATACCTCATATTTCAGTTTGTGCCACTTGTCAGTACAATATATAACAGTTTTTTTGAAAATTATCGGTCTGGTCTGATGCAGATAGGACCGCGATTTGTGGGGTTTGATAATTATGTAAAACTCTTTCAGGATGGTGATATTTGGGTATATTTAAAAAACACCATGATTATGTGGATTATGGGATTTGTGCCACAGATTCTGGTATCTTTGTTGCTTGGAGCATGGTTCTCCAATCCAAGTCTGAGACTGAAAGGAAAACGATTTTTCAAAACGGTTATTTATCTGCCAAACCTGATTATGGCATCAGCATTTGCCATGTTATTTTTTACACTGTTCTCTGATGGAGGACCAATCAATGCCATGTTGCTTCATGCAGGAATACTGAAATCAGCATATAGCTTCTTCAGCCATGTCTGGAGTACAAGAACGCTGGTTGCATTACTGAACTTCCTGATGTGGTTTGGTAATACAACGATCCTTCTTATGGCAGGTATGATGGGAATTGATGCATCACTCTATGAAGCAGCAGAAGTAGATGGCGCTACTGCCACACAGATTTTCTTCAGAATCACATTGCCACTGCTTCGTCCGATTTTGATCTATGTTATGATTACATCACTGATCGGAGGAATCCAGATGTTTGATGTACCACAGATTCTGACAAATGGAACCGGTGATCCGATGAGATCTACCATGACACTGATTATGTTCCTGAATAAGCATTTGTACAGTAAGAACTTTGGTATGGGCGGTGCTTTATCAGTATGCCTGTTTATTATTACCGGTGTACTCAGTCTGATTGTATTCCGATTTAATAAAACCAAAGACTGACAGGGGGAGAGATCATGAATAACAAAAAAATGAAAAAAGGAATGAGTATGAAAGGTCAGCGTACCCTGGCATATATTGTACTGGTTCTGCTATCTTTCCTCTGCCTGTTCTGGTTCTATGTATTATTTATTAATGCGACCAGATCTAATGGAGCATTGAAACGTGGATTTACGGCAATTCCGGGAAGTTTTCTGATTACGAACTGGAAAAATCTTCTGGCAGGGACACTTCCGGTATGGCATGGAATGTTTAACAGTATCATAATTGCAGCCAGTTCAGCGGTTTTGTGTACTTATTTTTCTACTATGACTGCCTATGCTTTGCACGCCTATGATTTTAAAGGAAGAAAATTTATGTTTACCTTTATTCTGGCTGTTATGATGATCCCAACACAGGTAACTGCACTCGGATTTATTCAGCTTCTTGGAAAAATGCATCTGGATGACTCTTTTATTCCACTGATTGTTCCAAGTATAGCGGCACCGGTTACGTTCTTCTATATGAAACAGTATATGGAGAGCAATCTTCCATTGGAATTGGTAGAAGCAGCACGTATTGATGGATCTGGAGAATTTAGGACTTTCAATACTATTTCGCTTCCTTTGATGAAACCGGCAATTGCAGTGCAGGCAATCTTTACCTTTGTACAGAGTTGGAACAACTATTTTGTTCCGGCATTGGTACTTCATACGGATAAAAAGAAAACACTGCCAATATTGATTGCTCAGCTGCGAAGTGCAGACTTCCTGAAGTTTGATATGGGGCAGGTATATGTGATGATTGCATTTTCTATCTTCCCGGTTATTATTGTCTATATCTTGTTATCAAAATTTATTGTAGAAGGTGTCTCCGCAGGTGCGGTAAAAGGCTAAAAATGGAAACGCTGCTGAATGGGAAAACATGAGGCAGCGTTTTTTAGTGGAGACAGAAAAAATTACCCTTTCTTAAAATAATGGAACTTGTCAATGAATATAATCAATGGCATTCTTGAAAGTAATAGGATAAGAAACAGGAGGGCAAAAAACGTGAAATTTACAGAAGGATATTGGTTAAGAAGTGAACGAAGCAACGGGCTGTTTGCAACAGAAGGCTATTATGTGGATGAGATTCCAGGAGGAATGCGCATCGTTGCACCGACAGCACATACCAATGACAGGGGCGGCACCTTGAATATGCCGACGATTACCATACAGAAGAGATCTGCGAAGCAAAAGTTATCATTACAGAGGACGAGGCACTGATGGACACTGGTGTACTTCAGGTCCGTGTGAACCGGAAGCAGTTCTCCTATGCATTTGAAGCGGACGGCAAGGTGCTGACCTCCTGCAATCTGCGTAATCTGGGACTGATCCGCTGGGATCGCCAGCCAAGTACCATGTTTGGCGAAGCCAATTACCTGACAGAAAAGTATCAGCCATATATGATGAACGAACTGTCTCTGTCCGTGGGAGAATGTGTCTATGGTCTTGGAGAACGTTTTACGGCGTTTGTAAAAAATGGTCAGACAGTGGATACCTGGAATGAAGATGGTGGAACCGTTTCTCAGATCGCATACAAGAGCATTCCATTCTATATGACGAATAAAGGTTACGGTGTTTTCGTAGACTGCACGGATCAGGTATCTTTTGAAGTAGCCAGTGAGAAAGTAGAATATGTGGGATTCTCCGTGCCGGGTGAAAAGATGAAATATGTTTTTTTCTATGGCCCGTCACCAAAAGAGATATTGAAGCTGTATACGGCTATGCTGGGCAGACCGGCGCTTCCGCCGGCATGGTCCTTTGGACTGTGGCTGTCTACATCCTTTACTACCAATTATGATGAAGAGACCACCAGCTCTTTTATTAACGGTATGTTTGAACGGGATATTCCGATGCGGGTATTCCATTTTGACTGCTTCTGGATGAAAGCATTCCACTGGTGTGACTTTGAATGGGATAAAGACTGCTTCCCGGATATCAAAGGAACGATTCAGAGATATCATGACAAGGGACTGAAGATCTGTGTATGGATCAATTCTTATATTGCACAGGGCACACCGTTCTTCAAAGAGGGCGCAGAAAAAGGCTATCTGCTGAAGCGTGCAGATGGAAAGGGCGTATGGCAGACCGATAACTGGCAGGCCGGAATGGGACTGGTAGATTTTACCAATCCGGATGCAGTGAAATGGTACACGGATAAGCTGCGCACTCTGCTGGATGCCGGGGTAGACTGCTTCAAGACAGACTTTGGTGAACGTATCCCGGTAAATGTGGTTTACCATGATGGCAGTGATCCACATGCAATGCATAATTACTATACCTTCTTATATAATAGGGCAGTATTTCAACTGTTAAAAGAAGAAAAAGGAGAACGGGAGGCAGTGCTGTTTGCCAGAAGTGCCACAGCAGGAAGCCAGCAGTTCCCGGTTCACTGGGGCGGTGACTGTTTTGCAAATTATCCATCTATGGCAGAAACTATAAGAGGCGGTCTGTCCTTTGCCATGAGTGGATTCTCCTTCTGGAGTCACGATATCTCTGGATTTGAGAGTACTGCGACACCGGATCTGTATAAGAGATGGGCTGCATTTGGACTGCTTTCCAGTCACAGCCGTCTGCATGGTTCCGGAAGCTATCGTGTGCCGTGGCTGTTTGATGAAGAAGCCTGTGATGTAGTTGTACATTTCTCCAAACTGAAATGTACACTGATGCCGTATCTGTATGCAAAAGCGATCGAAGCACATGAAGAGGGAACACCAATGATGCGGCCGATGGTATTTGAATATAGGAATGATCCGGCTGTAGCTTATCTGGACAGCCAGTATATGCTGGGCGATGCACTGCTGGTTGCTCCGATCCTGCGGGAAGACAGCGTATGCCAGTATTATCTGCCAAAAGGAGTATGGACTCACCTGCTCAGCGGAGAAGCCAGAAGAGGCGGATGCTGGCAGGAAGATACCTATGATTACTTCTCTCTGCCATTGTATGTAAAAGAAAATACACTGCTGGCTGTGGGACGGGAAAATCACAAGCCAGATTATGACTATGAGAATCAGATGGATCTGCGTCTGTATCAGCTGCAGGATGGCGCTGAGGCAGTCTGCAGAGTACCGGATGTGGATGGTCATATTGTGAATGTGATCCGTGCGAAGAGAACTGGCCGAACCATTGAACTGACTTCTGAAAAACCAATGCCACTGATGAAACTGACTCTGTATATGGGTACAGAAAAGACAGAATATACCATTGAGAGAGGAAAACAGCATGTACACACAGAAATTAAATAAGAACTGGAACATGCGCCGCATGGGAGATGAAGACTTCCAGACAGCTGTGGTACCGGGAACGGTCTATACCGATCTGTTGAGAAACGGCCAGATGGAAGATCCATTTTTCAAGGATAACGAAGATAGAGCATTGAAATTAATGGATGAGGACTATGAGTATCGTGCGACCTTCGACTGTGAAAAAGAAGTGATGGAAGCCATCGAACAGATCAGTGATGATCCGGTAGATTGAAAGCACTGCATTATTATGCAAAACGATTCTTTGCACCGCTGATGCTGTCCTGCGAAGAACAGGGGCAGATGTATTATGAACAGGATAAAGAGATCATGCGTACCGGAGAATCCTGGATGTACGAGAGGACAGCGAAGGAAGAGTGTTTGCAGCTACGGATGGCTATGGAGTCTACGAACTGGAGAACAACTATGTCTACTGCAGCTATCTCTGCAATTATAAAGTGTTTGATGGCAATTCCGGGGAGGAACTGGCCAGCATGTCAGTGCCGGTGACAAAAGAATATCGGTTTCAGGAAGAACCAAAAGTACGAATGGTGCTGCTGCTGTGCATACTGTCCTTTCTGATACTGCTGTATCTGGTGATTCTCTGGGCACGGGAAAACAGCATTAAGAAGCATTATCATTTGAGATTCCAGCAAAAGAAAGAAGAAGAGATCGCCAGACTGGCTTATCGGGATCTGGTAACCGGTGTATACAACCGAAACTACTTTGAACAGGAAAAAGAAAAGGCAGATATGGAACAGCTCTATGCTATTATTTTTGGCGGACTGAGCCGGTGTAGCTGGAGAACTATGTATATGAGCTGAAGGAAACATTCCGCAAAAGCAGTGAAGAAGAAAATCTGCCGATGTCATTTTCCATAGGAGCTGTCTACTATAACAAAATTGATAAAGAGACTATGAATGAACTGATCACCCGATGTGAGAAGATGCGGCTGCTGGATGAAAAACATGCAGAGTCAAACTTTATTGAAGGAAAAATGAAGCTGTTGTGACAGTTCACAGGCGTGAAAGAGACAGTTGAATGGAAATAGAGATGTATCATGCTTCATTTATGCAACATTCCTGAAAACCCGGGGAAATCACGAAAATGTTTCGTAGAATTCGAAAGAAAAAAAGTTACCCGAAATAGTTCAAGAAACAATTTATGGTGTATAATGATGGTAATGTGAAATAAGAATAGCTGTTTCAGGGCAATGTGCATGACAGACAGATATCAATGGTCGAAACAGTACAGGCGGAGCAGTGAGAATAAGAAGCAAAAACATATGAGAAAACGCATGAAAAAGAATGGAAAGGATGCTGAACTATGAGAATGGGAGAGAGAACGAAAAGGGTCCTGGCATTATTGACAGCAGGTGCTATGGTATTTACCAACACCGGAATGGATGTTCTGGCGAGCACATCCATCGTAGTAGGTGGTATTACAAGCGGAGAGGATAAGAAGGATGAGACTCCGGCTGAGTCTGAGAGCGAATCAGAAACAGGCACTGAACAGGAATCAGAATCCGAGAGTGAGACGGGCAGTGAAGCAGCATACACAGATCAGAAAGTATTTACCTGTGAAGGAGATCAGGCCACAGTGACCGTAACCGTACCGGATGAGGCGCAGATGCCGGCAGGCACTGAGCTGGAGGTACAGCCAGTGGTAGAAAACTCTGTGACTTATGATGAGATCAAAAATGCCCTGACAAATGAAGCACAGGAAGTCCTGGGGATCAGTGCGTTCCATCTGGCTTTCACCACAGACGGTGAAGCACAGATCCCGTCTGATATCGACTATCAGGTACAGATCGACTATAAAGATGCGGTGCTGGCAGTGGCAGAAGGACAGGAAGACAGCAGCGTAGGTGCCTACGTGAACCAGGCAGGTGCAACAGCAGACATCCAGACCAGCGAAAACGGCGCAGTGGAAGCTGTATCATTGAGTACGAAAGAACTGGGTGACGTGGCCGTGGTGAGAACCGGGGCAGTAGCAACGGAAGCTACCAAAACAGTTTATACTTATGAAGACGGAAATGTTAAGGTAACTGCGACACTTCAGAAAGCTGATGCAGTACCGGATGATGCAACATTTATAGTAACAAAATTGAATGAAGTGTCTCATGGGGAAGATTATGCTTATGCAGAACAGAAACTGCAAGAGTATCAAGAAGAGGAAAATGTATCATATAGTGATTATTTAGTATATGATATGCATTTTGAAGATAAAGATGGTAATGAAATAGAGCCGGAAGAAGGACAGGTTTCTGTAAATGTTTCTTATAAAAGAGCAAGAAGACTGTCGGAAGAAGCATCAGAAGATAGTATACAGGTATTGCATCTGGATGAAGAGAAAGATGTAATGGAAGACGTAACAGATAGTGTTAATGTTGATGAGAAGGGTAAACTGAAAGAAGTTAGTTTAATTACAGATTCGTTTAGTATTATTGTTATAGCAAATACAGGTGATGAAATAGAAGTCGAGCCCATGACAGATTATTCATTATATAATATTTTGAATAATTATAATACATTTGTAAAAACTAATGTAGGTATGGGACATTCAGTTGGACCTGTTGCAGTTGGCGGTAATTATGATGGCCAGTGGATATCTGGAAATGGATATGTCCATAAAGTTGATTCATATATTAAGGGAAAAGCAAACTTCGGAGGATATGATCCAAGAACAACATCAAAGTATTTATATTTGGGAAAAGAAAATGACCGTAAACCGAGCTGGGAAAATCAGATTCGTTATATAAAAAATGACGATTATATTGATTTTAATAAAGCATTTGCCAGTATAGCACAAGAGGCGAAAAGTGTAGCATCATCTATAAGTTATAGTACGCCTTCTGGAAATAAATTGATTGCAGGTGAAAGTTACAATATACATATAAATGATTTGGGCGGACAACTCAAATGGGAAACAGGGGAAAATGGAACTAGTTCTGATTCAGTGGTATATGATGATAGCAATGGTACTATTCGATTTTATGCGGATGCTTCTGTCTTTGGTAATCAAACAGAATATAATGCATCTGGAATGGGCATTGTGTATATTTTCCCAAATGCAACAGAAGTTGTAATTTCAAATGCATCTCAGCATTTAGGACATATTATTGCGCCAAATGCAGATGTCAGATTTGAAGGAACAATGAACTATGCAGGATGTATTATTGCTAAATCCTTACAGACGAATGGATCGGAGAGCCATATGTGGCCATATAATGGATCAAAAATTAGACCTGCGTCAAATGGATTTAAGGCTACTAAAACAGTCGATAATACAGAACCAACAGCTGAACAGGTATTCAATTTTAATTTAAGCGAATTAAAGAAAGATGGAGATGCATGGAAGTGGGATACAATTCAGACAAAACAAAATGCAGGAAGTAACATTGTTTTTGATGATATTAGCTATTCCTCAAATGCGCAGGTAGGAGATCACTGGTACTGTATTTCAGAATCGCAGAATCAGGATGTAACAGGTTATACTTTATCAACAGAGCAGTACGTAGTAAAAGTATCTGTTGCAAAACAGGTGAATGGATCTGAAACGGTATATAATAAAACAGTTTCTTATTACAGAGGAAATAATGTACTAGCGAATGATTCAGTGCCAGATGAAAATCAGTTAGTAAAAATTAGTAATGAGACTGAAATCACCTTCAACAACACAACGATAGGTGAGTCTGAGGTACCGGCCAGCGAAAGCTTCACGGCAGTGAAGAAAGTAGATGGAGAAACACCGTCAGGAAACCAGACCTTTACCTTCAAGCTGGAGCAGATCGGTGAGGTGCCGGAAGGAAGTGAGAAGCTTCAAGCCAGGGAAGAAAACAATAACTGAGAGAACGTAGACTTCGGAAGCATCAGCTACAGCAAGAATGGAACCTACTATTATAAGATTACCGAGACGGGAACATCCGAGGAGTATATCCTTGACAGCACAAGTTATGTAGTGAAAGTGGAAGTAACATCCGAGACAGCCATGGAAGGAAGCACACGCGTGACCCGGTACAGCAGCAGAGCAAGCTACTACAAGGGAAGCGGTGTGGAAGACTGCACAGAAGCAAACAAGGTAGAGAGCGTGGAAGGAATCACTTTCAACAATACGACAATAGGTGAGGAAGAGGTACCGGCCAGCGAAAGCTTCACGGCAGTGAAGAAAGTAGATGGAGAAACACCGTCAGGAAACCAGACCTTTACCTTCAAGCTGGAGCAGATCGGTGATGTGCCGGAAGGAAGCAAAAAGCTGGAAGAGAAGGCCACAGAGAACCATGGAGAGACAGTAGACTTCGGAAGCATCAGCTACAGCAAGAATGGAACCTACTATTATAAGATTAGTGAGACGGGAACATCCGAAAAGTACATCCTTGACGGCACAAGCTATGTAGTGAAAGTGGAAGTAACATCTGAGACAGCACTGGAAGGAAGCACACGTGTAACCAGATACAGCAGCAGAGCAAGCTACTACAAGGGAAGCAGCGTGGAAGACTGCACAGAAGCAAACAAGGTAGCAGGTGTGGCAGGAATCACTTTCAACAACACAACGATAGGTGAGTCTGAGGTGCCGACCAGCGAAAGATTCACGGCAGTGAAGAAAGTAGATGGGGAAACGCCATCAGAAAACCAGACCTTCACCTTCAAGCTGGAGCAGATCGGTGATGTGCCGGAAGGAAGCAAAAAGCTGGAAGAGAAGGCCACAGAGAACCATGGAGAGACAGTAGACTTCGGAAGCATCAGCTACAGCAAGAATGGAACCTACTATTATAAGATTAGTGAGACGGGAACATCCGATAAATATATCCTTGACGGCACAAGCTATGTAGTGAAAGTGGAAGTAACATCTGAGACAGCACTGGAAGGAAGCACACGTATAACCAGATACAGCAGCAGAGCAAGCTACTACAAGGGAAGCAGCGTGGAAGACTGCACAGAAGCAAACAAGGTAGCAGGTGTGGGTGGAATTGCATTCAACAACATTACGTATACAGCAACTGGAGAACTTGAGTTGGAAGCAACCAAGGTTTTGACAGGAAAAGAATTGACATCTGAGGAATTTAGTTTTGAACTGAAAAATAAAGAAGGAACTGTTCTACAGACAAAGAAAAATGATGCATTTGGTAATGTAAAATTTGATAAGATTGCATATACGTTAGATGATGTAGGTGAACATGTTTATACTGTATCTGAAGGTATCCCAGAAGATACAAATGGAATTATGTATGACAATAATGTCTACACAGTGGAAGTAGTCGTAAGTGATAATGGCGATGGTACGCTTCAGATAGACAAGACGATTAAAGACAGCGATGAAGAGAAGAGGGCAGATATCACATTCACCAACACCTACTACGAAAAAGGCTCTGCGAACCTGAGAGCTACCAAGGATTTCTCTGGTACTACATGGAAGGATGAAACATTCCAGTTTGTACTGACCGCAGGTAAAGCTGAAGGTAGCGAAGCAGCCAGCCCAATGCCAGAAGGTACAGTTGATGGAAGCAAGACAGTTACTGTTACCAAGGATAGCAAGACAGCTGAATTTGGCACTATTGTTTATGTAAACAATGGAACTTACAATTATCAGATCCATGAAGTGAATGATGAACAGGCCGGCATTACTTATGACGGAATTGTTTGGAATGTTCGGGTAATAGTAAGCAATGGCCAGAATGGTGTGAAGAATGTTGCAATCCAGTATAAGAAATCAACTGATGAAACTTATACTCAGTGGAATGATGCAAATGATGCATTTGCAGTAACATTCCATAACACATATGTCGAAAAAGGCACTGCAAGAATTCAGGTTGCAAAAGAGTTCAATGCAGATGAGTATCCAACAGGAGATGATGCATTTACCTTTACTCTGAAAGCTGCTCAGAACGAAGAAGGTACTACAGAAAGTCCTCTGCCAAAGCAGACTACCATTAAAGTAACAGATGCAAATGCAGTATCCTTTGGTGATATTACATTCGACACAAATGGTACTTATAACTACACCGTAGAAGAAAATGCCGGAATGCTTCCGAATGTCATCTATGATAAGACTGTATATGATGTACAGATCAAAGTAGAAGATGGCGGAAAAGCAGATGGTGTCAAGAAGATTACGGTAATGAGTAAGAAGCAGGCTGACAAGGAATATGCACCACTGGATGGCACGGTATTTACAGCAGCATTTAGCAATACCAGGTATGCAGTAAATGTTAAGAAGACAGATCTTACCGGAGTGAATGAAGTGAAAGGCGCAACAATTACAGTTTACAAAGCATCTGATATAAATGAAGATGGTACTGTAAAAGAGAACGCTGAAAAGATAACAGCATTTGAATCTAATGGTGGCGCAAACGATATCAGTGAAAAACTGATCCGTGGCGAAGCATATGTCCTGGTAGAGACCAGTGCACCGGAAGGATACGCATTTACCAACAACATTCCATTTACACTGAATGAGGATGGTACTGTTACCGTAGATAAAGAACTTCAGGCAGAAGATGGAACAATTCTTGTGAAGGATGCGCTGATTGGAGAACAGAAAGTTCCTCTCTCAGCTACCAAGACGCTGACCGGAGCAGCACTGACCGGTGATGATTTCTCCTTCACACTGGAAGAAGTAAAAGAAGACGGTACTACCGAACTTCTTCAGACCAAGACCAACGATGCAGCTGGAAAGGTAGCATTTGATGATCTGACCTATGATTATAAAGCAGAAGGAAAGACATTTACCTATGTAGTGAAAGAAACAGATACACAGAAAACTGGCATTACTTACAGCAAGGAAGCCTACACTGTGAAGGTTGTGATCTCCAAAGCCGATACCGAAGGAAAGATGACCGCAGAAGTTTCTTATACAGATGCAGATGGCAAAGCAGCAGATGCGATGAACTTCACCAATACATTTGCAGGAAGTGTTTCTCTTGTAAAGGTTGGTCCACAGCAGCAGAAGCTGGCCGGTGCGAAGTTCATGCTGTATCAGCAGCAGCCAAGTACCGATTACAAGGCATACGCTGAGACAGAATATGTGACAGATGTCAATGGTAACATCAAGGTAGATGGACTTCCGGAAGGAAACTACTACTTCGTAGAGACTACCGCACCGGATGGATATGTTATCAAGATGAATGACGATGGTACCGCAAAACAGTATCCATTCACCATCCAGGCTGGCAAGGCAGAAGCCACAGTTGGTGTGGATATTGATCTTGGACTGATCGAGAATGATACCATTACACCGGGAGAAGGTGGAGATATCGATCTGGGAAGTGTAACGATTGAAAAATCTGTTTTGAATGCTGCAGGCAAGACCATCACAGCAGACGGAACCACTTTCTACGCAGGTGTCTTCTCCAAGAATCAGGACGGCACTTACACACTTGTGAAGAGTGCAACACTGGAGCAGAATGGAAAAGTAACGATCAAGGATCTGACAGTTGGTACATACTATCTGTTCGAGACCACCAAACAGGGTGACAGAATCAACGAAGCTGATTTCGCATTCGAGATTACCGGAAATGGTCAGGAATTCCAGATTAAATCTGATGAAAATACTGATGTTAAACTGGTAAACAAAGAGAAGGAAACAGTAGAGTCTGAGGAAGAAACAGAAAAAGAATCTGAAGTCGAGACAGAGACAAAGACCAAGAAGACCACTACAGTAAAGACTGGTGATACCACACCAATCGCACTGTATGTAGGACTGCTGGCAGCTGCGGCAGTACTGATTGCACTGATCGTATTCCTGCGCAAAAGAAAAAACAAATAAGCTAGTGTAACAGCGGGGCGCCCGGAGAGATCTGGGCGCCTTGTTTTATTGATGAAAAAACAGAAAGTTGCATTATTAAAAATAAAAAGAGAATATCATATTGACATATGCAACCTGCAAGAGTATAGTAAAAATATATTTTCATTTCAAAGTGCAAGTGCACAGTAAGATTTCCTGACACATTTCTGAAATCTTATATCTAAAAGAATCAATAGAAGATCATTTCTGCAGGTTATCACCTGAATGATCCATTCAATGAATTGCAACGAGGAGACAGATTTGCTAAAATAAAGGAGGAGATAACTATCAAAAAAGAAAGAGATGTGATACAGTGGCATCCGGCATTTTGTAGTGCCACAGAGTTGGAATTTTTAGAGAATCGAAAAAACCTGGAGTTTCACAGAGAAGTAAATTTAAGCAGGAAACCATTGCAGATGGATTTACTGATTATTAAAAAGCTGGCAGATATCTCGTTAATAAATGAAATCGGACATATATTTAGGACAATAAGCGGGAATCCTCGGCAATTCAATTACCGAGATGAAAGCGCAGGATTGTGCATATCTGCACATTGAAAATAATATAATAATCTCCCAACTCTTGATATGAATGCCGTAACCGACATATAAACGATCGAAAATACGTTCGAACATTTGTTACATGTTTCTACTCATTATGTTATACTATATGTATGAAAGAAAATCTAATATATTACAGGACTTGCGTGTGTAATATCAACTACCATATGGTATGGTCAGTGAAATACCGGAGGAAGATATTAAAACCAGAAATCGAAGAATATCTTCAGGAACTGGTGCAGCAGATTGCTGAGGATAAGGGTTTTACCGTTCATCTGTTCGAATGTGGCGAAGGTGATCATGTCCACTGCTTTGTATCAGCTCCACCGAAGCTGTCCATAACAGCAATCGTTAAGTATCTGAAGGGAATCACCGGCAGAAAACTGTTCGAACATTTTCCGGAAATAAGAAACCAGCTATGGAAGGGAGAGCTGTGGAACCATTCCTATTATGTGGAAACGATCGGATCTGTATCTGAGGAAAATATCCGTCGTTATATTGAACATCAGAGCAAGTCGTATTAATTTAAAGCGGACTGTGAATACCGGTTTGCGTGACTGTCTGAAGGGGGGAGAGGAATGCTGCTGTCACATAGAACATCTGTAAAAATCCAGCCGGAATATTCCAATATCATAGGGCATATGTGTTATGCGGCTTCCAAACTCTGGAATATCTGTAACTATGAACGTCATCATTATAAAGAACTGGGACTGGAAAAGTATCCTGACTGGTATTATCAGAAAAAAGCACATAAAGGAAATTTGTGGTACAGACAGCTTCCATCACAGACGGCGCAGGAGACCTGCAAACAGTTGGACAAGGCATGGAAATCTTTTTATGTCCTGAAAAAGACCGGAGGGATCAAAGAACCAAATCCGCCCCGTTTTAAACAGGACAATATATCTGTTACATACATGCAGATGGGAATCCGGCATGAGAAAGGTTCAGACCAGCTGCGGCTGTCTCTGCCAAAGGATCTGAAAAGCTATATGGAAGAAACATACGGGATCTGTGAAAAATTTCTATATCTTGAAAATAAGATTTTCAGGGACATGGATCGTATAAAACAGCTGCAGATCTATCCACCGGAAAACGGAACATGCGATCTTATTGTTATCTATGAGATTGAAGAGCCGGAACAGCTTTCCCAGAATGGACATTATTTATCTATTGATCTGGGACTTCATAATCTGATGACCTGCTATGATTCTGGAAATGGCAGGACTTTTATCCTGGGAAGAAAATATCTTTTTCTGGAAAGATATTTTCATAAAGAGATAGCCAGAGTACAGTCTGTATGGTATGCGCAGCAATCGGAAAGAGGAATAAAATATCCAAAATCATCGAAACATATTCAGAGACTTTACAGGAAAAAGCAGAATACAGTAAAGGATTACCTTCACAAAGTGACTAGATGGATTGCAGAATATTGCAGAAAAGAAGATATCCGCTGTGTGGTTGTGGGAGACATCCGGAATATCCGTAAAGAAAAAGATATGGGACATAAGACCAACCAGAAGTTTCACGGACTGCCATATAACAGGCTGTACATCATGCTGGAATATAAACTGAAACTGTATGGAATACAATTGATAAAACAGGAAGAAAGCTATACCAGTCAGTGCAGTCCGTTATCACCGGAAGTATCAAAAAGATATGCAGAAGCGTCAAATCGAAAAGAGCGGGGTATGTATATAACTGGCGGAGTAAGATTTAACGCAGATACAGTAGGCGCATTTAATATCCTGCGGAAATATCTTTCCGTATCCGGAAAGCAGAAGAAACTGTCCGTAACCGGACTGAAAAATCCAGAAATAATAAAAGTAGCTGTATAGCCGAAAGCTAAGCAGTATTGGTGTCATGGACGCACCCTGAAAAAAGGCGGTATCCCGCCATATTTCAGATGCTCTGGCAACTTAGTTGCCGAGTAGTTCACAGAACATAATATAATCGAATATAAAAGTCCAAATGATAGCATGTCGATTGATGATTTTTATAAAACAATAGCATATGCCTGTTTATATAAAGCAACGAAAGGCAGACAGGCAGATGATATTAAGGCAGAGGAGATAACAATTTCCATGTTCCGGGAGCGATATCCAAGAGAATTGTTTCAGGATATCAGAACTTTTGGTATGGTAGTAGAACTATATCAGGATGGAATATATTACATAAAGGGAAAAGTTCCATTTCGGACACAGATTATTGTAACGAATCAGTTAAACCAGCAGAAGCATGAGAGTCTGCGGGTGCTATCTCAGAAGCTGATAGAAGAAGATGCAAGAAATTTCCTGAAAAAGATGGAGGTTCTTACAGAACCGGGTGGCAGAGAACTGATTGATTCTGTGCTGCATGTAAGTGTTGCAGCAAATCAAGAAGTTTATGAAAAAGTGAAAGGGGGAACGATTATGTATGAAACGATAAAAAATTTATTTAAAGAAGAATATGAAGAGATCAAGGCACAGACAGTGAAAGAAGCAGAAGAACTCAAGGCGCAAAAAATGAAAGAAGCAGAAGAACTCAAGGCGCAGATAATAAAGGAGGCAGAAGAAGAAGCAAAAAGAATAAAAGAAGCAGCCTGCCTTTTCAGAGATGGTAAGTAACAAAAATGTAAAAGTTTCACAGGGCATCTGGCATTGTCGGATGCCCTGTTTTATGTTATACTTGCTTTAGATTTATGCGTAAAAACATATACGGAAGGAGGCAGGGAAATTGGAAAATTATGCCATTGAGATGCTGAATATTACCAAGTGTTTTCCGGGCATTATTGCCAATGACAATATTACACTGCAGTTAAAAAAAGGCGAGATTCATGCGCTGCTGGGAGAGAATGGCGCAGGAAAGTCTACCCTGATGAGTGTATTATTTGGTCTTTATCAGCCAGAAGAGGGAGAGATCCGCAAGGATGGAAAGAAGGTAGAGATCAAGGATCCGAATGATGCCAATGATCTGGGAATTGGAATGGTGCATCAGCACTTTAAGCTGGTGGAATGTTTCAGTGTTCTGGATAATATTATTCTTGGTGTAGAGACTACGAAGCACGGATTTCTGCAGAAGGAAGAGGCGCGAAAGAAGGTTATGGCCTTATCTGAGAAGTATGGACTTCAGGTAGAGCCAGATGCTTTGATTGAGGATATCACGGTTGGTATGCAGCAGAGAACCGAGATCCTGAAGATGCTGTATCGTGACAATGAGATCCTGATTTTTGATGAACCGACTGCAGTACTGACTCCGCAGGAGATTCAGGAACTGATGAAGATCATGAAGAATCTGTCGGCAGAGGGCAAGAGTATTCTGTTTATCACGCACAAGCTGTCAGAGATTATGCAGGTTGCTGACCGTTGTACCGTACTCCGCAAGGGAAAATATGTGGGTACCGTAGAGACAAAGGATACCACACCGGAGAAGTTGTCTGCGATGATGGTTGGCCGTGATGTCAACTTTGCAGTAAAGAAGGAAGAATGCAAGCCGGGAGATGTGGTGCTGGATGTACAGAACATGACGGTAGCGTCCAGGCGTCATAAGAACAATGCGGTAAATAACGTATCTCTTCAGGTGCATCGTGGGGAGATTGTCTGTATCGCCGGTATTGATGGAAACGGCCAGACGGAGTTTGTCTATGGACTGACCGGGCTGGAGCCGTTAAAAGAGGGCAAGATTACCTTAAATGGAGAGGATATCACCCATGCCTCCATCCGGGAACGTTCTCTGAAGGGAATGAGCCATATCCCGGAAGACCGTCACAAGCATGGTCTGGTGCTGGATTACAGCCTGGAATACAATATGGTATTGCAGAGATACTTTGAACCGGAATTTACCGGAAAGGGAGGATTCCTGAAGAAGGGAGCCATCCGTTCTTATGCAAAGCGGCTGATTGATCAGTATGATGTACGTTCCGGTCAGGGACCGGTGACGATCGCCAGATCCATGTCCGGTGGTAATCAGCAGAAAGCGATCATTGCCCGTGAGATTGATAAGAATCCGGAACTGCTGGTGGCAGTACAGCCGACCCGTGGACTGGATGTGGGTGCGATTGAATATATCCACAGTCAGCTGGTGGCACAGAGAGACGCCGGAAAAGGTGTGCTTCTGGTCAGCCTGGAGCTGGATGAAGTTATGAATGTTTCTGACCGCATTCTGGTCATGTATGAAGGTGAGATCGTTGGAGAATTCGATCCGAAGAAAGTAACTGTAGAAGAACTGGGTCTGTACATGGCAGGCGCTAAGAGAAAGGAGGCCTAGGGGATGAATAACGAGAAGAAGTCCAAAGGAAGCCTTTTAAGAAATGGAGCAGTACAGTCCCTGCTGGCATCGATAGTCTGCATTATTATTGGATTGCTGATCGGATATGTGGTGCTGCTCATCATCAATCCGGCAGGTGCAGCAGGAGCCATTGTTGCCATTCTGAAGAACTTTATGTATTATCCGTCAGCTGTGAAGGCGACACAGTACTTTGGAAGTACCCTGGTAAAAGCGTGCCCATTGCTGCTGTGTTCCCTGTCCGTATTATTTGCCTACAAGGTTGGGCTGTTTAATATCGGAGCGGCAGGACAGTATGTGGCAGGTGCAGGAGCCTGTCTGTATTTTGCCCTTGGTTTTAAGATGCCATGGTATGTGTGTGTACTGGCAGCAGTTGTGGTTGCAGCAGCGCTGGCAGCGATCTCTGGTATTCTGAAAGCATATTGCAATGTGAACGAAGTTATTTCCTGTATTATGCTGAACTGGATCGCACTGTATGTGGTGAATATGCTGTTATCCACTGTAAAGGATCCATCCAGCCCATATTCCCTGGCACTGGGATCGACCAATGCAGCGGCAGCACTGCCGACATTGGGGCTGGAAAAATTATTTGCAAATAATAAATACGTATCCATCGCCCTTCCGTTATCAGTTCTTGTGGCGATTCTGGTGTGGATACTTCTGGAAAAGACGAAGCTGGGTTATGAACTGAAAGCAACCGGATTGAACAAGCAGGCAGCCAAGTATTGTGGTATGAAGGAAAAATACAACATTATCCTTACCATGGTCATCGCAGGTGCCCTGTCCGGACTGGGCGCTGCCTTCTATTATCTGACAGGCGTAGAACAGTGGGCAGTGACACAGACCAGTATTCCTGGAATGGGATTTAACGGAATCGCAGCCGCCTTCCTGGGTGGTCTGCATCCGATCGGAGCAATCTTTTCATCCTATTTTATTCAGCATATTACCAGTGGAGGAGCCTATGTGGACAAATCCATGTATTGCTCTCAGATATCAGACTTTATTTCTGCACTGATTATTTACCTGTGTGGCTTCGTATTTTTCTTCAAGCTGTGGATGAATCACATGCTGGATAAGAGAGAAGAAAAACGTGTCATGAAAGAAGAGAAAGGAGGCGAAGCATAATGTTACTTTTAATCCAATATACATTAATATTTGCTTCCGTTTTGATTCTGGTAGCTCTGGGCGGATGCTTCTCCGAACACAGTGGGGTCATCAACATCGGGCTGGAAGGTATCATGGTTATGGGAGCCCTGGGTGGTGCTTTAATGCTGAGATTTCTTTCCCCGGATACACCGGCGATCCTGATTATTTTGCTGGTGATGCTGGCCAGTATCGCATGTGGAATGATATATTCCCTGCTTCTGGCTGTGGCAGCGATCAACTTCAAGGCAGACCAGACACTGGTTGGTACGGCACTGAATCTGCTGGGAACTGCAGCAGCAGTGGTGGTAGTCAGAGCCATCAACATGGCTTCCGACCCGAATAATGTGTCTTCTACCGTTTCTTATATCGCAACCAAAAAGGCACTGCTGGTAAGAATCGGCGGATTTGAATTCAACTGGTTCATGTTGGTAGCATTGCTGGCACTGATCATTTCTTATGTGGTATTATATAAGACAAGATTTGGTCTGCGTCTTATGGCTTGTGGTGAGCATCCACAGGCAGCTGATTCTGTAGGTATCAATGTGCAGAAGATGCGTTATGCCGGCGTTCTGATTTCCGGTCTGTTAGGTGGACTGGGCGGAATCGTTTATATCACAGCAGGTGTAAGTGAGTGGAAGTTCGAGAATGGCGTGGCAGGCTTCGGATTCCTGGCTTTGGCGGTTATGATTTTCGGACAGTGGAAGCCGGTGAATATCGGACTAGCAGCGCTGCTGTTTGGACTGTTCCGTGCATTATCCAATGTGTACACTGGATTTGGTGCTCTGGTTGCACTGCATATCCCAAGTACGGTTTATAATATGCTGCCATATATTATTTCCCTGGTTGTGCTGGCCTTTACATCCCAGAAGTCCAGGGCACCGAAGGCAGAAGGTATCCCGTACGATAAGGGACAAAGATAAAATAGTGATCTGGCACTGTTGAGTGCACAGTAAGAAAACGGTCCGCCGGCATGATGACAAAAGAGAACAGTTCATTGTTTGCATCAGGCCGGCGGATTTTCAAATCATACAGGGTAAGAAAAGGAGAAACAAAGTATGAAATATGATGTGATTATTGTAGGCGCCGGTCCAGGAGGAATCTTTTCTTCCTATGAGCTGGTAAAGTTAAATCCAAATCTGAAGATTGGGGTATTTGAGTCAGGATATTCCCTGGAGAAACGTCATTGTCCGATTGATGGGGACAAGGTGAAAAGCTGTATCAAGTGTAAGACCTGTGCCATCATGAGTGGATTTGGCGGAGCAGGAGCATTTTCTGATGGAAAATACAATATTACCAATGATTTTGGCGGTACACTGTATGAGTATATCGGCAGAAAAGAAGCTATGGATCTGATGAAGTACGTAGATGAGATCAATGTCACTCACGGCGGAGAAGGAACAAAGATGTACTCGACTGCAGGAACCGGACTGAAGAAGGTCTGTATGCAGAATAAGTTAAAGCTTCTGGATGCTTCTGTGCGTCATCTGGGAACTGATATCAACTATGTGGTGCTGGAGAACCTGTATGCAGAGTTGAAGGACAAAGTCGATTTTCATTTTCATACGCCGGTGACCAGCGTGGAGGTGATCGATGGTGGATATCGTGTGGTGACAGAAGGAGAAAGCTACGACTGTGAGAAATGTATTATTTCTGTAGGAAGAAGCGGAAGTAAGTGGATGGAGACCGTATGTAAGGAGCTGGATATCCCGACCAAATCCAACCGTGTGGACATCGGTGTCCGTGTAGAACTTCCGGCAGTGATCTTCTCAGATCTGACGGATGAACTGTACGAGAGCAAGATTGTATATCGTACAGAGAAGTTCGAGGATAATGTGCGTACCTTCTGTATGAATCCATATGGAATCGTAGTAAATGAAAATACGAATGGAATCGTAACGGTAAATGGACACAGTTTTGAAGATCCGGAGAAACGAACCGAAAACACCAACTTTGCACTTTTGGTTGCCAAACATTTCTCGGAACCGTTCAAAGACAGCAATGGATATGGTGAAAGTATTGCCAGACTGTCCAATATGCTGGGCGGCGGTGTTATTGTACAGAGATTCGGTGACCTGGTAAGAGGAAGACGAAGCAATACCAAGAGAATCGAGGAAGGCCTGGTGACACCGACTCTGTCTGCCACACCTGGCGATCTGAGCCTGGTATTACCGAAACGTATTCTGGATGGTATTATAGAGATGATTTATGCATTGGATAAGATCGCACCGGGTACAGCAAACGATGATACACTGCTCTACGGTGTAGAAGTCAAGTTCTACAACATGGAAGTAGAACTGGATGAGAACCTGGAGAGCAAACATAAAGGCCTGTATGTAATCGGTGACGGCAGCGGTGTGACACACTCCCTGTCACATGCTTCAGCCAGCGGTGTATACGTGGCAAGAAAAATCGTAAATGACTAAGCCATTGGGGACGGAGTTTTCTGGCTCTGCAGACATCTGAGGAACGACAGCAAAGGATGATTGGATAACAGAAACGGGGGATGTCAAAATGAAAGGTGAAAAACCAAGGGTATTGATTGTGGAAAAGTCCGAAGAAAAACGGATAATACTAAGAGATATCCTTCGGAATGGATTTCAGATTCTGGAGGCTGAGAACGAAAGAGAAGCAGCAGAATTGTTGAAAGAGCATGGTGTAGATTTTTGTGTCATGTGGCCAGATACCTATCAGGATATGAGCGGACAAAGTGAAGTTTATTCTGCGCAGCTGAGAAGGCTGGAGCGAAAAGCTTCACTGGATCCGCTGACCGGTCTGTTGAATCATGCTACAGCGCGGGAAAAAGTGAAACAGCGTATGTACTACAACAGGGAAAGTGAGTTCGCATTTCTCATTTTTGATCTGGATTATTTTAAACTGGCCAATGATACCTATGGGCATCAGTTTGGTGACAAGGTGCTGATCTATATTGCGGAAAAGCTGCGCAGTATACTGCGTAAAGAAGATCTGGCAGTGAGGATCGGTGGAGATGAATTCATGGTGGTGGTGGAATATCACCAGGAGATTGAATCTGTGGTGGAGCGTATTTTTGAAAATCTCAGCGGAACTTATGAACATTTTCCGATTTCCCTCAGTATGGGAGTCAGCACGACCAAAGACTGCGACAGAGAATACGAGATGCTTTTTAAACGGGCAGATAAGGCACTTTATACGGCTAAGAGAAGTGGAAGAGGCCGATATGTCTTTTACAACGATATGATGGAAGCAATGTTTTCTGTTTTATCACCGATTGAGAGCGGAGAAGAAAGTAAAGAGGAGTAATATGAAGGACAGAAAGGGACAGACAAAGGAAGCAGAAGAAAATACAAAAAACAGTGTCAGGAGGCTGATTATGGTGGTGATCAGTATCTTGCTGCAGGTAGCATGGATCATTGGGCTGGCAGTGTGGCTGACCAATTATTATGCAGCGATTTCTACTCTGGCGAGTATTCTGGGATTGCTGCTGGTATTCCGTGTATATGGGCTTCAGATCAATTCTGCCTACAAGATATCCTGGATTATTCTGATTCTGATGTTTCCGATCATGGGAGCCTGTCTGTATCTGATGTTTGGCCGGACCGGAGCGCTGGGAAGTATGCGGAAGTGGTTTGATAAAGTGCATGCAGCTTATGTACATTTGTTGCCACAGGATGAGCAAATTGTGGATAAGCTGGAAATGGCTGACGGCACACTGGCCAGACAGTCCGGATATCTGCGAAGGGGCGCCGGTTATCCGGTTTACCAGAATACGGATGTGGAATTCTATGGAGATACAACAAGGGCGCTGGAAGCACAAAAAGAGGAGCTGCGAAAAGCCAAAAAGTTTATTTTTATGGAATATCATGCCATCGAAGATTCAGTTGCCTGGAAAGGAATTGAGGAGATTCTGGAAGAAAAAGCGGCCGCAGGACTGGATGTGCGGGTTTTTTATGATGATATGGGCAGCATTGGCTTTATCAGCAAAGAATTTATGGAAAAGCTGAGACGAAAAGGAATCCAGTGCAAGGTGTTTAATCCATTGATTCCAATTCTGAATGTATTCATGAATAACCGGGATCACCGTAAGATCACAGTGATTGATGGAAAAGTGGGATTTACCGGTGGATATAATCTGGCCAATGAATATTTTAACCTGACTCATCCCTATGGAGAATGGAAAGATTCCGGAATCAAGCTGACCGGGGATGGTGTACGCAGTCTGACACTGATCTTCCTGGAGATGTGGAATGCAACGCAAAGGGAGCAGGAAGATCCGATCCCTTACCTGCTGAAGTCTGCCTATCGTTCTGCTGAAGCTGGATTTGTGCAGCCGTATGCAGACAGCCCGCTGGATGGGGAACGTACCGGAGAGAATGTCTACCTGAATATGATCAAAGGGGCAAAAAAATATGTGTATATCACCACACCATACTTGATCATCAGTGATGAGATGCAGCGTACGTTGACGCTGGCAGCGAAAAGCGGGGTAGATGTAAGAATTATTACGCCGGGGATTCCAGACAAACCTCTGATCTATAAGGTGACCAGAAGCTATTATGCAGGACTGGCAGCAGAAGGGGTGAGGATCTATGAATATACACCTGGTTTCATCCATTCTAAGCAGATGGTCTGTGATGATGAAGTGGCCGTAGTAGGAACCATCAATCTGGACTTCCGCAGCCTGTATCTGCATTTTGAAAATGCATGCTGGTTTGCCGGATGCAGGGCTGTAGCGGAAGTGCGGCATGACTTTGAAAAGATGTTCCCGATCTGCCGGGAAGTGACAGAGAAATACAGCAAGAAGCGTTCGCTGGCACTTCGGGGATGGGAATGCATTTTGCGCATGTTCAGTCCACTGATGTAATCACGCTCTGCGATATCGGTTGAAGCAGGAATAGATTTCCTGCACCCTTGGAATGGCATAGCCGCCTGGAAGATACTTTCCGTCTGTGAAAGCTTCCAGGCCTTTTTTATGGATCTGAGACTGGAGATATTGGACGATCTCCGGCAGTGTCTTTTTAGAATCCATAAGTTTTTCTACGGCATATTTCAGGAGCAGCCCTAAAGTGGCGGTTTGCTCACTGTCAATCAACTGCTCAATATAGCGAAGATCCACGTTCTGTTTTCCAAGTGCAAATCCATCTTTGCCCTGTAATTTTACCTTCAGACTTTCTTCTCCTCGTACAGCACCCATGCGATAGTCACGTTTTTTGCCGACGGCCTTTGGATCTGTGGTCATAATCCGATGGCTGGCAGGCATCTGGAAAGGACGCACAGAAGTCTCTGGAAGCGGAAATTCCTGACAAAGCATCTTTGCCTGGGAAGTGATGTCTACTGGTACATAGCTGTCCATCTGGATCACGGTATCTGCAACGTGGAAAAATGCACCTGAGCTTCCGGCTACCAGAATGGTAGAGATACCGGCCTGTGTATAAAGATCCCGGGCACGCTCCAGGAATGGGGTAATCGGCTCTTTATCTGGAGCGATCAGGCGCTGCATAAAGGCATCCCGCACCATGAAGTTGGTAGCGGAGGTGTCTTCATCCAGAAGAAATACATGACTTCCAGATTCGATGCCTTCTACGATACCTGCCGCCTGGGAGGTGCTGCCACTGGCATCTTCTGTGGAAAAACTATGGGTGTCTTTGCCATTTGGCAAGTCATTGATGAACATAGAAATATCCACATCTTTGATAAAGCGGCCGTCTTCGGAACGAAGCTTCAGAGCGGTATCATCTGTCAGAACATATTCCCGGCCATCTCCGGCAATATGGTTGTAAACACCGAGATCCAGTGCATTCAGTAAAGTCGATTTCCCGTGATATCCACCGCCAACAATCAGAGTAATTCCTTCAGGAATGCCCATGCCAGTGATAGTGCCTTTATGCGGCAGTTGCATGGAAATACGCAGTGATTCCGGGGAGGAAAACGCCTTTGCTCCTTTCATTGGGCGAGAGGATACGCCGCTTTCTCTTGGCAGGATTGCCCCATCAGCAACAAAGGCTGCCAGATTTCTTTTTTTCATTTCTTTACGGATCGCATCCTGATCTTCACACAGGTCAATTGTCTGAGCCACTTCAGAAGCATTCAGGTTCCGATAATAAAAGGATTTTTCCACACAGACAGGCAGAAAATCAAAGAAGATCTTTTCCAGCTCTTTTGCATTGATAGTGCGGCCGTTGGCAGGAAAGCCGATGAAGAAGCGGGCGGTAAGAGATCCGTTCTGTGCATCTATCTGGCAGGCAGTCCGCTGCAAAATCTCCGGACCACACTGGCTGACAGAGATCAGTCCACTCTTGCCGGATCCCTTGGCACGAAAAGAAAAGCGATTTACCTGTCCGGCAAACTGACGGGTCAGATAATCAGCCAGAGCTGTGCGGGTCAGATGGCTGACCAGACAGCGCTCTGGAAAGCCTGCATGTTTCAGCGGAATCTGAACAGTGATGTGTGAAGGAGATGCAAATGGATCGCCCTGCACATGGTCAATAGAAAGCGTATAAGCCGGGAAACGATATACCCCTTTCAGAGACTTATAGGCTGGATAACTTTTATGATCAATAGAACGTAATAATTGCTGTAAATCAGTAGATGATTGCATAAAATAGGCTCCTTTGGTGAATTCTTAATCATATCTTTATTATAAACTGTCTGATGGATGAGTGCAATGTCCCCGGAAAAGAAGAAACAAATTTGTAGATGATGAAAAAAATTATCTTGACAGGAATTGGCATATGAATTATAGTAATTCTTGAAGTTAGAAATATCTAACGAAAGTGATAAAAAACTTACTCGGAAATCAGGAAGAGAATTTTTATTACGGAGAAGGAGTATTGGGGTATGTTGGAACGGTATCTGGTGGAGCATTGTTCGCCTACGCTTGCTTCGATTAAAACAGCGAATTTGTTTACGTATGCATTTTCTTCCGAAGAGGAAGTGCAGGAGCAGATCGATCACTGGAATGCATCCATGAGGAAGAAAGGAATTTTTGTGATGGAGCTGCGAAGGAGCGAGAAGGCGGCATTGATCTACGTGTGTCGGAAGTCTTTCCTGGAACGAGATCTGAAGAAACCAGGGGTTGCGCAATTTATGAAGAAGTATGGTTACACCAGTCTGGAACCGGAAGATGCTCTGAAGCTTCTGCAGAATAAGCTTCAGGCGCGGGAAGAATTCCCTCATGAGATTGGCATTTTCCTGGGATATCCGCTGGGTGATGTGATTGGCTTTATCAAGAATGCCGGACACAATTGTAAATGCACTGGGTGCTGGAAGGTATATTGCAATGAATGTGAAGCGGTACGCACTTTCGCAAAATACAAAAAGTGCAAAGATGTGTATATGCGGCTGTGGCAGCAGGGACGCAGTGTCATGAAACTGACTGTGGCAGCCTGATGTGGTCCGAAGAAAGTCAAATGGCTTTTTTCTCATATAAATGATTCTGTGAGTTACACTCTCACAATCTGATTAAAAATGAAAAATAGCAGGAGGATTTTAAAATGAGTAAAGTAGCAGTTGTATTCTGGAGCAGTTCAGGAAATACAGAGACAATGGCAGAGGCAGTTCTGGAAGGCGCAAAGGGAGCAGGTGCGGATGCAGAAATGATCAACTGTGCAGATTTCAATGCAGATATGGTAGATCAGTATGATGGAATTGCACTGGGATGCCCGGCTATGGGAGATGAAGTTCTGGAAGAAGACGAATTCGAGCCACTATACGATGCATGCAAGAGCAAGCTCGCTGGCAAGAAAGTAGCACTGTTCGGTTCTTACGGATGGGGCGATGGCGAATGGATGAGAAACTGGGAAGAAGATGCAAAAGGCGCTGGAATTACACTGGCATGTGACAGCGTAATTTGCAACGATGCACCAGATGATGAAGCAACTGCTTCTCTGAAAGAACTGGGTGCAGCAATCGCATAACAGAAAACCTCTTTACAGAGTAATACCGTCGATACTTCAGGCTGGAAGTGTCGGCGGTATTCTTTTATGCTTTGCATTTATTTTTTATACAAAATTCGAACAGAGTTCAGGATACATAGCATAGCCACGCCGGTATCTGCGAATACTGCGAACCACATGGATGCGTGTCCTGTCAGGCCAAGGATCATAACGATGGCTTTGATGGCCAGGGCGAATACTACATTCTGCCAGGAGATGGCGCTGGTTGCGTTGGCAATACGGATCGCCTGTGGAATGGCATCCATATTGGAGTTCATGAAGACCACATCTGCAGCTTCGATGGCTGCATCTGCACCACTTCCCATAGCGGCTCCTACATCGGCACCGGCCAGAACCGGGGCATCATTGATACCGTCACCAACGAACATGACGCTGGTGTGCTGTGCACGGATTTTCTGAAGTTCCGTTAATTTGTCCTGAGGAAGAAGTTTTGCATGCACTTCATCAATTCCAGTCTCAGCAGCAACAGCATCTGCACTTTCCTGTGTATCACCGGTCAACATCGCTGTGGTAATACCAAGTTTCTTCAGTGCGGCGATGGCAGATTTTGCTTCTGTCTTGATGGTATCGGAGATCACGATGTGACCTTCAAACTTGCCATTTAAGGCAATCAGAACTTCACTGCCAAAGCTTTTTTTCTGGTAAGCAGACAGATCGATATGGAACTGATCCATCAGCTTGCGGTTGCCAACCAGAAGAGTACCTTTACCAGTCTCAGCAGAAATACCGTGACCTGCGATCTCTTCCAGTTTGGCCGGTTTCACAAGGGAAAGTCCTTTTTCCTGTGCGGCAGTTACAATACTGGTGGCAATCGGATGAGTAGAGATCTGCTCGCATCCGGCTGCCAGAGCTAATAATTCATCAGAAGAAAGGGATCCGGCGGATACCACTTCCTGTACTACGAAGTTACCTTCTGTGATGGTACCTGTTTTATCCATAACAACGGCTTTTACATTGTGAAGCTGTTCCAGGGAAATGCCACCCTTGAACAGGATACCTTTCTTGGAACCTGCACCGATTCCGGAGAAGAATGCCAGCGGAACGCTAAGTACCAGAGCGCAAGGACAGCTGATAACCAGGAAGGTCAGTGCGGTGTGTACCCAGTAGTACCAGTTGCCAGATACCAGTGACGGAATGATCGCAGTTGCCAGTGCCAGAATAACGACAAATGGTGTGTAGACTCTGGCGAATCTGGTAATAAAACGGTCGATCTTTGGCTTACTTGCAGCGGCATTTTCCACAGAATCCAAAATACGGGTAACCATGGATTCGGATAACGGTTTGTCAACACGGATCTTCAGCTGACCGGAGACATTGACACAACCGGAAACAATTTCGTCACCTTTTTTCACAGTAACCGGAACCGGTTCGCCTGTGATAGCAGACGTATCCAGACGGCTGTCGCCCTCCAGAATAGTTCCGTCCAGAGGAATACGGTCACCAGGACGAACCAGAAGTACGTCACCGACTTCTGTCTCTTCAGCCGGGATCACGCGGATATCATTGCCAGATACCAGATTGACAGTTTCCGGACGAAGGTCTACAGCGTCCATGATCTGTGTACGGCTTCGTTCTACTGCAACATCTTCGAAGAATTCACCGATGCGGTAGAACAGCATAACGCCGACTGCCTCAGAGAAATCACCGACAGCGAAAGCACCCAGAGTAGCGATACTCATCAGGAAGTTCTCATCAAATACCTGTCCGTGTGTCAGGTTCTTTACAGCGGTAATTACGATTTCCAGACCAAGAATCAGGTAAGCAATGACATTGACAATTGCCGGTGCATAACCGTTTACGCCCATATGTTCCATGACTTCGCCAATAACAAATAAAACAGCACCGGCAGCGATCATGGTAAGCGTCTTTTTCTGTTCGGCCTTTTCATCTTTTCTATTTTCTGCCTTAGCAGCTGCCTTTGGAGCCGGATCCTTCGGAACAACCTTCACTTCAGATTCGATAGAAGCACAAATTTCCTGAATCTGAGGAAGCAGGGAATCCAGACGTTTTCCGGTAATGCGAAGCTGCTTGGTGGAAAATGTGATAGTAGCATCTGCTACATCATCTAATTCATTAATGCGGCGTTCCATCTTAGCAGCACAGTTGGCGCATCCCAGATTCTCCAGAATGAAAACCTGCTTTTCCGGTCCGGCTGCATGATGTTCGTGAGCTTCGTGTTCATGATGGTCATGATCGTGGTGATCATGTCCGCAACCGCAGGAATCGCCGTGATCGTGATGATGTTCATGTCCACAGCCGCATTCGTCATCATGGTCGTGATGGTGATGTTCATGCCCTTCGTGGCTATGCTCATGTTCGTGATCGTGGCCACATCCGCAGCCACAATGATCTTCCTCGTGAAGGTGTTCGTGTTCACTCATGATAAAATCCTCCTTATTATAATAGAAGTCATTAAATTTAAAAGTTAAAAACATATGAATATCTGTTCATATGTTAATATAATACCGATATGGGTATCTGTCAAGCGTATTTAAGACGGAAATAGTTACTAAAAAATTAGCAGTTTTTATGTGGCTTTTGAACAAAAATCTTCACATTGCTTTTTCCAATAAAACAGAGTATGATGATACAAAAACATACTAACCACACTGGGGAGGACTACATCATTCATGAACTGGGACGAATGGAAGAAAACATGGAAACAGGCGCTGGAGTTGTTCCTTGCGTTGGCACTGGCCATCGCATTTTACTTCTTTCTTTTGCGCTTTTATTCCTTTAAGAGAAGTATCAGATCGGTGATCAATATTTTGATGCCGTTTATTTATGGAGGAGTTATGGCCTACCTGCTTAAGACACCGTGCAACTTCTTTGATAAGTTCTGGGAAGCGTTTCTCCCGGAGAAGTGGAAAAAACATAAAACAGGGATTTCTGTACTGACAGTATTGATTCTGGTATTTTTGATCTTATATACCTTGCTTCGCACGGTGATCCCGCAGGTGGTATCCAGTATTACGGTACTGGCGGGTATGGTACCTGAGCAGGTGAACCATTTTTTTGACTGGGTTTCTTCTTATTTAAATAGTGAAGGAGTCGTTCAGAATTACGTCAGACCGATTGCGGAAGATCTCAGTACGAAGATGGTGGACTGGGCGAACACAGATCTGCTTCCATATTTGCAGAATATTGTGGCGAACACTTTGAATTCTCTGGTTGGAATTGTATCCAATCTGGGTATTGGATTTATCGTATGTGTGTATGCCCTTTGTGCCCGTAAGAAGTTTGCGCGTCAGGGAAAAGCAGTGGTTTACAGCATTTTAAATCCCAAATATGCAGATTCATTTATGAACGAACTGAGATTTGCAGATAAGACCTTTGATGGATTTTTAAGTGGAAAGATCCTGGACAGTGCGATTGTGGGATTGATCTGCTACGGCTTTTGTCTGATCATGGCATTTACCAGAGGATTTTCTAATGGAATACTGATCAGCCTGATTATTGGTGTGACCAACATCATCCCATACTTTGGACCTTTTATCGGTGCCGTTCCGACGACCTTGATGATTTTGATGTCCGATCCAATCGGAGCAGTGATTTTCCTGATCTTTATCATCATTCTGCAGCAGTTTGATGGAAATGTACTGGGACCAAAGCTGCTGGCTGGCAGCGTGGGATTATCCGGATTCTGGGTACTGTTTTCCATTACGGTATTTGGTGGATTCTTCGGATTCGTGGGCGTGCTTATTGGTGTGCCGGTATTTGCTGTGATCTATGATCTGATTCGCAAGCTGGTCAGACGTGGCCTTCAGCGGCATCATAAAGCAGAACTTCTGGAAGATGAGAACAGAATCGGAGAAGAAGTGACGGAAACAAAGCCAGCAAGACTATCTCCAGGAGAGCATCTGGAACAGAAGTTGGATGAGCGGATCCTGCGGCGGGAACTGGAAGCCATGGAGAAAGCTCAGGAAGAAGAGATGAAAGAAAAAGAGCAAAAGATGCAGGATAGCAGCAGGCAGAAAGCCAATGGTGCTGAGAAAAAGACTGGTAAAAACAGACGCAGAGAAGGTAACAGCTTAAAACAAAATAACACAGATATAGAGTAGAAAAAGAGGATACATAGATGGAATTATATAAAGGAAGACCAGAAAATACAGATGGACGCCAAGAACGGGAGATACGGGTCTATGACTGCCTGGACAAGCTGGGAATCGAATATGAAAGAACGGATCATGAACATGCAGATACCATGGAAGCCTGCAATGAGATCGATGAAGTGCTGAATGTACTGATATGTAAGAACTTATTTTTATGCAACCGGCAGAAGACAGACTTCTATCTGTTGATGATGCCGGGAAACAAGCCATTTAAGACAAAAGAACTGCCAGCTCAGATCGGCAGTGCCAGATTGTCCTTCGCATCGGAAGAATTCATGGTAGAATATCTGGATATTCATCCGGGCGCAGTCAGTGTCATGGGGCTGATGAACGATACTGACAATCATGTGCGGTTGTTGATTGATGAGGATGTACTGAAGGGGGAATACATCGGATGCCATCCATGTGTGAACACTTCCAGTCTGAAGATACGGACAAAAGATATTGTGGAGACATTTTTGCCGGCAGTTCATCATGATATGACTGTGGTGAAGCTGACGGGAGAGTAGATAAGAGTTTATTCTAAAGGCAATGCGACATGGAGAAAGGAGTCAGACAGTATGAAAATCGGTTTTATCGGATGTGGAAATATGGCAACAGCCATGATCAAAGGAATATTAGACAGTGGAAAAGTGACTGCAGAGCAGATGATTGCTTCTGCCAAATCGGATCAGACCAGAGAGAAGATCAGCAGCGAGTTGGGGATTGCTGCAGCAAAGACAAATGTGGAAGTAGTAGATTTTGCAGATGTGGTTTTTTTGGCTGTGAAGCCACAGTACTACGAAGAAGTCATCAGCGAGATCAAAGATGATATTCAGAAAAACCAGGTCATTGTAACGATTGCACCGGGCAAGACACTGACCTGGCTGTCAGAGCGTCTGGGCTCAGAGGTCAAGATCATCCGCACCATGCCAAATACGCCGGCCATGGTTAAGGAAGGCATGATGGGAATGTGCAAGAATGAATTGGTCACAGACGAAGAGCTGCAGCAGGTCAAAGAGATCTGTGAAAGCTTCGGAAAAGCAGAAGTGGTACCGGAATCTCTTATTGATGTAGTGGTAGGCGTATCCGGAAGCTCACCAGCCTATGTCTTCATGTTTATCGAAGCCATGGCAGATGCGGCAGTGGCAGATGGAATGCCAAGAGCACAGGCATACAAATTTGCAGCACAGTCCGTACTTGGAAGCGCAAAAATGGTATTGGAGACCGGCAAACATCCGGGAGAGTTAAAAGACATGGTCTGCTCCCCGGGAGGAACCACCATTGAAGCTGTGCGGGTGCTGGAAGAAAAAGGCATGCGCAGTGCCGTCATCGAAGCATCCAAAGCATGCGTAAAAAAAGGAAGAGAAATGTAGGGCAGGACGGGTAGTGCCTTGACAAAAATCAGAAAAGCGTCTATATTATACTTAACAAGGCAGTCGGAAGGTGAGTGCTGGTCACCTGACCCGGAAAAATTAATACTTAGTTATCATAAGAGATAGCCGTTCCTAACATTTCCGGTGACAGGACGGCTATTTCTTATTTGTATAACTTAAAATTGCAACGATCAGTAAAGCAGTAGTAAGAATAATTTGCAATTCTTCGTATGTACTCATAATAATCACCCTCTCTGTAAGGCTCAGATCAGATGATGGCACGTCCCCGACTACCCGGTTAAATATAATATCATAATACAACACAAGAATAATTGATGCAACATAATGATGAAATAAAATTAGAGCAAGTTGTCAATACCGATGTTTCATCACGCCCAAACACAATAAAACTGGGTGATACCTAAGAAAGATATCACCCAGTTCAGCACATCTGTGCCCATTTATTTCTCCCGTACCAGTTTCTCCCGTAAATTTGTCAAAAACTGTGGCTGTCGATACAGCACATACCAAGTCACGAGATTCAATCCCATCGCACCGACCACATCGATCACGGTGTGCTGTTTAATGAACATCGTAGAAAGTACAATAGATACGGCAATGATGCCGGAGATCCGTACCGCCCACGGATGCTTCTTCAAAGTGGTGGAATGTCGTACCGCAGTATGCATGGCAATCGTATTAAATACATGAATACTCGGAAATACATTCGTAGAAGTATCCGAGGAGTAAATCATGATCACCAGTCTGGTAAAGACATTGTCCCTTGGAAGAACTGCCGGCCGCAGTGTGTGTCCATTCGGCCAGATCAGGGAAATCAGCAGGAACAGCGCCATCCCGATCATCAGATTCGTGGAAAGCTGATAGCACTGATCCCGGTCCTTCTCCACGATTCCGAAAAACAGAACACCGAACGTGATATAGAAAAACCACATAATATAAGGAACCACAAACAGCTCGCAGAACGGAATCAGATGGTCGAACCTGGATGCCAGCAGATGCATATGGTAAGCCGGCCGGTTCTCAACATAAACAAATACAGTTAAATAAAAAATCAAAAATATGGCAAGTGGAAACAGATGCTTATA
The DNA here is from genome assembly GCF_025567005.1 of Muricoprocola aceti. NCBI lineage: Bacteria > Bacillati > Bacillota > Clostridia > Lachnospirales > Lachnospiraceae > Muricoprocola > Muricoprocola aceti. The sequence goes on along the minus strand of NZ_JAOQKE010000009.1, from coordinate 24,362 downwards.
TTTTCGATAAAAAGTTCGCATATATGACATAAGATACACCTCTATTCATAAGTGATATGACCTACGGGATATCGAGTATCTTTATAGCACGAAAAACCCGTTCTGGCAAGAGCTAGGCGGGTTTTTTAAGAAAAAATTCATCAAACTTTAATCCAGCGCAGCCACACCCTCGCGCAAAAGCCGGGTATGTTCCTCCCGATCCTGCGAGATATACTCCAGCGTGACAAAAAGCGGATCAATCCGACGAACCAGCTCCCGGACACCGTCTGTGACAAACGGTCGGTGCTGATCCACCTGAAAAATATGCAGAAATGCCTGCGTTGCCAGTTCATTTGGATCTTCTGCCGGAGTCTGCAGATGTTTTTGAAATTCTCTTACATAAGAACCACTCAGAGACTGGTTCAGATGAATCCCCTTTATCATCGGAATCAAATCTTCATGTGCATCCAGCATCCGATTCAGAAAAACCAGAGCATCCTCAGGCGTTCTCAGATCCGGATTCGTATTCATAAAATGTCCGGTATCCAGCATTAGTCCCTTCTTCGAATAGTGGATCTGATCCAGGAGATGTCTGGTAATCGCCGGATCTTCAAATGTCAATCCCGGATACCACAGATTCTCCATCAAAAAATAGAATTCATCATCGCATCCATCCAGAAGTCGGTTGATAAAAGCAGCAGCGGTATCTACGACTTCTTCATCACTGTGCGTTTTCTGATAAGTCAGCGATTCCGCATAGCCAGCCTGCGTAACATGAAAAACCACATATTCCGCCTGCGTCGCTTTTGCATACTCCAGATCCTTCCGATAATGCGAAAGCAGCCATTCCTGATCCAGATGCATCCAGTCCGTAAGACAGCAGGCATGAACGCCCACCGTCATATCCGGTTTGATCAGTCCCTGACTGTCCTCACACAGCGGCATCACTTCCAGCCCGGACAGCCAAAACTGCCGGTAGAATCCCCGCAGATCCGCAGAGTTGCGATAGCGACCGGTATCATCATCAGAAATAGAAAAATTCATTGTAATCTTCATCATAGCTCCTAATCCAGGTATTCTACGTTAAAACCATTATTCTGACAGTATCGGTCCATCTTAGAACCACGATAACAGCGGATCGCCGCAGAACGGTTAATGATCCAGTCCCCGACAAATTCAGGATCGTGGCGGATCTCCAGCACCTTCAGCCGGTTACATCCGTGGAAAACCCATTTTCCGATATAACGGACATTTTGCGGAAGGCGCACATATTCCAGATTATTGCACTTAAAAAATGCACTCTGGTCTAGAACTTCCAGAGAATCTGGAAGTTCTAGACTGTGAATTCCACAGAAATAAAACGCTTCGCTGCCAATTTCTTTCACCCCCCCCCGGAAGGGAAATGTGATCCAGAGATTTACAACGATAAAAAGCACGATCATCAATCGTAGTCACACTCTCTGGCAGTACCAGAGAAGTCAGAGACTGACATCGGAAAAAGGCATTCTTACGAATCGTATGCAACTGATCCTGTCCATGGAATTCCACAGACTTCAGCTTCGTATTTTCAGAAAACAAATCCTTCGGAAGTTCCGATATCGAAGCCGGCAGCGTGACCCGCCTCATAGAAGAGCAGTCAGCAAAAGCGCCGGAGCCGATTCCTCGCATCTGATTCGGCAGACGGAGATCCGTCAGACCATTGCAGTTACGAAAGGCTCTCGCTCCAATATGAGAAAGTTCAGCCGGAAACTGTATCGTCTTAATCATACTTTTACTCTGAAAAGCCTCCGATGCAATCCCTCTGACATAAGATGGAATCAGCGTATTCGTATGAATATACCGACAGGCATTTTTTCTGGTAATAATCCGATCATTTGAAAAACTAGTTGTGTAATTTGGCATAAAAAATACTCCTTTGTGATGGAGAATCATCTTCCCACAACGGAGTATGGTAAAATCAATCACACAACATACCGCAGCAGGAAAATAATCTGAGAGGGAGTCCATCTACTGCACCTTCTTAGAAAAAGGGCACAAAAAATAAAACTACCTCCCGATCTCCTATTGCGTGTAGTTGATGGCAGCAGCTCTAAGCAGGTATTCTGACTCACGCAGTAACGCCGCATCTCCCTTCTCACTCTGTTACGAGCAATGGATACGAAATACGGCTGCACGTATACAGCAGCACGACTGTTCGGGGTTCACACCCGATTCCCTCTTAGCCATCCGCAAAATGTGTGCGGTGGAACTTAAAACCGGTTATCATTGTTAAATAATATTCAATTCATTGTTTCCATTCTACAGGAAATAAGAGGAAAAAGCAACAGGAAAAATATAAAAAAGGACTCTTGTAGAAACAAGAGTCCCGTTGTATAATCTAATTAGAAGATGACCGGACGCAGAGATCCGGTTGCCCTCGGAAAATGAAAAATCAAGAAGACTTAAGCATCTAACTTTTGGGACAGTGGGATGCTTATTTCTTTTTGTGGTTATCTAAGTAAGTCAATGCCGTAAATATTACTAACAACAGAGTAAGAATTTCCATCGTGTTCATAGGGCATCACCCTCCTTTCGTAAAACTGGAGGGCGTAAGATCGAAACTTGCATCCGACTTCTGTTCAATTATACTAATAAAAGTATAACACCTGCAGGTATATAACTCAAGATGGGAACTGATGAATCATAATAAAAATAATGTCAAAATTACATGATATGTGATATGATAAAAGTAATCAGAGTCTCATATCATAAGAGCGGAGGATGTTTTATTATGATGAAAACTGTTATATTGGATAGAGACCAAAAACCAACACAGGAACAGATTAGATCCATTCATGCAGCAGCAAAAAGAAAAATCGTCTTTGATGAAGATTCACCGGAAATGACACCAAAAATGGAAGAAGCATTTCGTATGGCAGCCAGAAAACGTAATATCAACAGAAAGATGGATGTATCATAATGAACCAGGAATTGCAGAACATAGCGGAGCGTCAGATCGTATGATTTGACGCCCCGTTTTTTGTACCTTTTAATGGACCGATATCTTCTGATTACAGTAAATACAACGATACGTACCAGATGGTGACAGCCTGAAGATATGGTCACAGTTGGTCTCAATACTGGTGATGCATCTTGGATTTTTACATTTGATGACATTTTTTAAATAAGCTGGTGGCACCGGATGATACTTGCGCACCACCTGTCCATCCTGGATCACGATCAGGGTAATCTTATCATCCAGATAGCCTAGGATATCCAGACGTTCCGGCATGGTATCGCCTTCTATTTTGATCAGGTCTTTATGCCCGTATTTCTGGCTGCGGACAGACTGGAGCAAGGCAACGGACTGTTTTTGGTCTTCCAGATGCAGCAGCTGATAGATGTTCATTCCCTGTCCTTCTGTGATGTGGTCTATGACCACACCATTTTGAATCGATTCTACTTTTAACATGGCAATACCTTCTTTCCGGTCAGAGGATCCTCCAGACCTAACAGAGATGCAATCAGAGCCATACGGATATAGACACCGTTCTGTACCTGCTGGAAATAAGCGGCACGGCTGTCGTTATCCACATCCGCAGTGATTTCATCCACCCTTGGAAGTGGATGAAGCACCGGCATATCCGGTTTGGCGGCCTGCAGCTTTTCTCTGGTCAGGATATAGGTTCCTTTCAGACGAATATAATCTTCTTCATTAAAGAAGCGTTCCTTCTGCACACGGGTCATATACAGTACATCCAGCTTTGGAAGAGTCTCTTCCAGGCTGGTTACCTCGTGATATGGCGTCTGGGACGGCTTCAGGGTATCATCAATGAGATAGCCTGGAACGCGCAGTTCTTCCGGTGAAATAAAGTAAAATTGATTGCCCGGATAACGCACCAGACTGTTTACCAGAGAATGTACAGTACGTCCAAACTTCAGATCACCACAGAAGCCTACGGTCAGATGATCCAGACGTCCTTTTCGCTGGCGGATCGTCAGCAGGTCGATCAGTGTCTGGGAAGGATGGTTGTGTCCACCGTCTCCTGCATTGATCACAGGGACGGTGGCATACATAGAGGCACGAAGAGGTGCACCTTCCTTTGGGTGGCGCATGGCGATAATATCTGCATAGCAGCTGATTACCCGTGCCGTATCGGCAACGGTTTCGCCCTTTGTAGCGCTGGACTGTTCTGCTCCGGCAAATCCCAGAGTCTGACCGCCCAGGCTCAGCATAGCAGATTCGAAGGACAGCCTGGTACGGGTACTTGGCTCATAAAACAGGGTAGCCAGCTTTTTGCCATCTGCAATATGTGCATAAGCAGAACGGTTTTGACCGATCCGGTCTGCAAAGTCCAGAATATCATTGGTTTCTTCCAGTGTAAAATCCAGTGGATCTATCAGATGTCTCATAACCAGGCTCCTCTCAGCAGATATTCTTCCCGCTTCGCACCCACAGAAATAAACTGAATCTCTGCGTGCAGAAGTTTTTCCAGTGTTTCGATATATTTTCTTGCCCCATAAGGCAGATCTTCATAGCGGCGGATGCCGGAGATATCTTTCTGCCATCCAGGTACGGTCTGGACAATCGGTGTGACTGCATCCAGATTCTCAAATGGATCAAAGGCATCCATCTGCTTGTTTTCATAGCGGTATCCGGTGATGATCGGAATCTCGGACAGAGTGCTCAATACATCCAGTTTGGTCAGAGCAATCTTGTCGGCATTCTGGCATTTCAGGCCATAGAGACTGGCTACAGCATCAAACGGTCCCACACGGCGTGGACGTCCGGTGGCAGCACCATATTCTCCGCCTTCTTTACGCAGATGTTCCATCCAGTCTTCGGGCATGGCTTTTTCGGCAGCAAACGGACCGGCGCCTACGCAGGTGGAGTAAGCTTTCAGAACGCCGACCACATGATCCAGGTGATGCCCTGGGATGCCTGCACCGATCGGACCGTAGGCAGAAATCGTGGAAGAGCTGGAGGTATATGGAAAAATACCGTAATCGATATCACGCATAGCACCCAGCTGTGCTTCCAGTACGACCCTCTTGCCGGCTGCCAGAGATGCGGCCAGATAGCTTCCGGTATCGCAGATATAAGGAGCGAAAGCTTCCGCCTGTTTTCTGCACCAGAGCAGAAGCGCCGGGAAGGACATCCGTTCCTGATGATAGCATCCGGCCAGCTCCATATTTTTGGCATCCAGCATCACTTTCAGACGGGACTGAACAGATTCTTCCTCCAGATGAAGCAGATCACCAAGACGCAGGGTTTTCTTGCGATATTTATCACTGTAGGCGTAGGCAATGCCTCGTCTGGTAGAACCGAAGGCCGATCCACTCTTTGCCAGACGGTCTTCTTCCAGTACATCCTGGATTCGATGCCATGGCATGGAGATCGTAGCTCTGGTGGACAGCTTCAGATTCTCCGGTCCGACAGAGACGCCTTTTTCCCTGATCTGGGCGATCTCACCGGTCAGATGTTCCAGATCGACGACCATGCCATCCCCCAGAACACAAACTACATTTTTATGTAAAATACCGGAAGGAAGAAGGTTCAGAATGAACTTGCCCTGATCGGTGACGACCGTATGACCGGCATTATTGCCACCCTGGTAGCGAACTACTACGTCCGCCGTTTCTGCAAGAAGGTCGATGACACGACCCTTACCTTCGTCTCCCCAGTTGATACCTGTTACTGCTGTTAACATTTTTTCGCTCCTTTATAAAAAGTTGTTCTTTGTTTTTTTACCGAGTGCTATTATACTTGGAATATAGAGATGTGTAAAAAGTATTATTGATATATTAGATATCAGGAAATGATATAACAGGAGACTTTTATGAATGTAAACTTGGAATATTATCGAATCTTTTATTATGTGGCGAAATATCAGAACTTTACCAGGGCAGCCCGTGCGCTGGGAAATAGTCAGCCCAATGTCACCCGTGCCATGAATCTGCTGGAACAGGAGATACACTGTACCCTGTTCATTCGGACTAACCGCGGGGTACGGCTGACACCGGAAGGAGAAAAATTGTATATTCGAGTCTCAGCAGCCATGGAGCAGCTGCAGAACGCAGAAGAAGAACTGCGTGACAGCAGCGGGCTGGAGCATGGAAGCATCGCCATCGGAGCCAGTGAAACGGCACTGAATATTTACCTGCTGGAAAAGCTGCGCACGTTCCATATGGAATATCCGGGGATTCGTCTGAAGATCTACAATCACTCTACCCCACAGGCGGTTCAGTCTGTAAAAAATGGGGAAATCGATTTTGCAGTGGTGACTACACCGACAGATGCAGAGGCACCGTTAAAGAAGGTGGATCTGTATCCATTCCGGGAGATTCTGGTGGGAGGAAAGACGTTCACTGCGCTGGGAAGTCAGGAACTGTCGTTGGCAGAAGTACAGAATTATCCTTTTATTTGCCTGGGACGGGAGACCCAGACCTGGAGGTTCTATCAGCAGATATTTGAAAAGTATGGACTGGAATTGTCACCGGATACAGAGGTGGCCACTACTGACCAGATTCTGCCACTGGTGAAAAATGAACTTGGGATGGCATTCCTGCCGGAAGCCATGGCCAGAGAGGCCATCGAAAAAGGGGAGATCGTAGAATTGTCCCTGCGGGAAAATGTGCCACAAAGGAGTGTCTGTATGGTATATGACCGACAGCATCCCTTAAGTGCGGCTGCAAAAGAACTGAAAAGCCGCATGCGGCAGAGCGCAGCGGCTGTATCAGATAGAATCTAATCCAGATATTCGACGTTAAATCCAGATTCCTTAACCATTGGGGACGGTGTTTTCTGGCTTTTAGGTAACTATCCAAAATACCTTGCAGGACAGTGGGTTCTGAATAGTTACGATATATCTATATTTATTGTTAAGTATCCCCGGGCAGGAATCCACGCTTCCAGCCTGGGGATTCTATTTGGCTTTTTCTGTTCCTTCTGGCGAAATCATGCAAAATTTGTCGAACGATTCTGTTTGAAAAAGTAATTCTCCTGTGTTAAGGTAAAATCACATTTCGAGGAATTCCAAAGATCTTGCCATTCGGCATTTATTCCACAAAATGTAAAAATGGTAACTATTCAGAACCCACTGTGAAGGCACTGAACAGTTTACTAAAAATAATATAAGAAGGAGCATTTGCTTATGACAGAGAAAGAAGAATTGCGGCAGAAGCAGGAGAATGAGATTTTGCAGGAGATTAATGGGGAGGAAGAAGTAGAGTATGGCCTGATCAATGATTATATGTTCCGGGCAGTATTCCAGACTTCCGAAGAGGCATTGAAAGGATTGCTCAGTGCGTTGTTGTACATACCAGAGGAAGAGATTCTGTCCTGTGTGATCTGTAATCCCATCATACTGGGAGATGCGATTGATGAGAAGACCTGTATTCTTGACATTCGGGTGTTATTAAATGGCAACAAACAGATCAATCTGGAAATGCAGATGGGCTCGGTAGAGAACTGGACAGATCGTTCTGTGTTCTATCTGTGCAGAATGTTTACAGATATGAAAAAAGGTCTGGATTATACGCAGACAAAGCCGTCCATCCATATCGGGATTATGATGAAATCCCCGGTACCGGAAGATGCAGCATTTTATAATGAATATGCATTGAAAAACCGCAGAACAGGCTATGAATTCACTGGAAAAATCGCCCTTCACGTGTTAGACTTATCTTGTCTGGATCAGGTACCGAAAGAAGAACGAAACAGTTCATTATACTACTGGGCCTGTGTATTCAAAGCAAAGACATGGAAGGAGGTTCTTGCAATGGCAGAACAGTCAGAATCCATAAAAAAAGCAGTTGTAACCTTACGGGAATTATCAGAAGACGAAAAGATTCGCCTGCAGTGCGAGGCCAGAGAACGCTATCAGATGGACTGGCAGAGTTCCATGAGAACAAGTCTGGAAAAAGGAAGAATAGAAGGCAGGAAAGAAGGCGAAGTGCAGAAAGCACATGATGTCGCTGAGGCTCTTCTGGAAGAAGGAATGGAGATAGAAAAAATAGCAAAGATCGTAGGTATGGAAGTGAACGTTATCAGAGAATGGATAACAGAGAAATAAGATTGTCCAAATCGTCAATTGACAAAATGTCCCATACTCTGTATAATTTTTAACAGATAAAGCGGACGGGCATATATGCCTATAATATGCAACCGTGAGTGAACAATAGAGTACATAGAAAGAATAATCGGTCAGCAGGTGGGACTCCTGCACAGAATGCACTATCGTAGAGTCGGGAGCTGTATTCTTTCTATATAGAGTAGAAAATGATATGCAAAGAGCATCTACTGAGTAATCGGGGATCCATAGAGATATGGGTCTCTGATTGCTCAGTTTTTTTATTCTTCCGTATGATTTATGTATCATAAGCGGTGGCCTATTTCAGCAATATGTAAAACGTCCACAAAATAATCACTTTATCATCAAAGAAAGGAAGGGAAAATATGCGAAGAAAGAAACTTGCAAACAAGATCATGAGTATCCTGATGTCTGCAACGATGCTGATATCCACACCAATAAGTGCATTGGCCACGGATGTGGAAGTTCGGCAGAATGTAGATCAGGGCGAAGTCCAGATTTCTTCAGAGGGTGTAGAGGATTTGAGTGAAAGCGATGATCTGACAGAAGAAAACGTAGAAGAAGTTCAGGATGAGGACATTTCAACTGACGAAGAACTCATTTCTGATGAAACAGGGGAGTATGATAGCGACCCGGAAGAGGAAGTAATTATTGGTGACAGTGAAGAGGCAGAACCAATAATGACATTGTCTGATGAAGGCGGAGAAGCAGCAGATGTGACATCGGTGTCAGCAAAAGTGTCTTATGCAGCACAGGCAGATGGCGCATTTTTAATGGCACCACAGATGGATGCGAATGTATCCAGCGATCTGGCGGAGAGCTATGGTTATACGGACGAGGTGCCGGTAAATGAAGGGGTTTCCACGTTGGATGTCCTGGTAGCAGCACATCAGGATATATTTGGAACGAATTTTAATAAAGAAGATGCATCCGACTATTTAAGTTTATCTGGTAATTTTATCAGCACCATATGGGGAACAAAAACAGGTGATGTAGGTATTCTGGTTAATGGAGTAATGCCTCATACAGGTGGAGTTGGCGGTGCTGTAAATCAGGTCAAAGTGACCGATGGGGATGAGATTGATTTTTATGTATATCAGGATACAACCAGCTGGAGTGACAATTATATCTGGCTGGAGGATGCCAGCGGGAACAAACTGGATGGTCAGACAGTTACAGCAGGAACTGCATTGGAACTTTATGTCAAAGGATACAGCCCTTTTAACTATGGAATGGAAGAAGAGTCTGTCATTAAGGAACATACGGCAGGAATTGCATCGGCAGCTCTTCAGCTGGTAGATGTGAAAACCGGCTCCTGTACAGCAGTTGAAGCCGTATCCGATGCAAGTGGAAAAATCAGTGTACAGATTCCAAAAGACTGGCAGGGAACTTACTGGCTGACAGCCAAAGGCAGTGAAACCATCATGTCACTGGCAAAAGTACAGGTAGATACAGCTCCGGTCAGCGAGGCTATAACGCTCAGTTCTCTGGAGATTGCCATTGGTGGAAATACCGAAGACAGTAAGAACGTACAGGCGTTTACACCGGCATTTGATGGAAAAGTAACGGATTATTCCACAGATATTCTTGATTATCAGAGTGATAGAAATCAGCGTTTTGTATGGGTAAAGGCTTCTGCTCCGGAAGGTGTTACCATGACAGCAAAATGTGAAGATTCCGAGTCTGCCACGCTGGCAAATGGTGAGTGGACCATGCTCTATACAGAAAAAACAGAGGGCAACTGGTGGGATCAGAAAGTGGTACAGGTTGGTTCTCTGCAGCCAGACAAGTTTAATAAACTGACTATCACGGCATCCAAAGAGGGAGAGAACGATAAGACCTATATGGTAGAACTTCCAATGAATCCGGATGTCAGCAATAAGAGCCTGGCATGGAAGACGAATTTAAATAACGCTGTTTATTTTACACAGAATGCAGAAAATGCGGCTTTAAGTGTAGAAGCGGAATATAAAAACAGACCACTGAAGAACGAGGATGTAATTACTTATCAGTGGTATAAAAATACAGAAAACAGCACAGATGGGGCTACGGTTATTGACGGGGCAACGGATGCTGTTTATAAGCCAGATGTTTCTGCGCTTGGAACCACATATTATTATGCAGCCGCATCCTGTACGGGACTGGACAGCATTACCAGTCAGATAATCAAAGTGACGGTTTCAGATAAGAAAGCACCGGCATCTGTGACACTTAAGTGTGACTATCCATATACGATACCAGATGACTGGGTGAAAGCACTGGATGGTAAAGACTATGTGGTAAAAACAGGAGATACTTTACAACTGAAAGCAGTAGATGAGAATGGGGAAGAGACACCGGTAGTCTGGAAAGATGCAGGACTTTATGGTGGAACACTGGATTCAGCAACCGGATTATATACCGTCACAGGCAATAGTAACAGTTATCTGAAAGCTGTGTCTCTCTTTGATTCCAGTATTCAATCGGAAGAAAAATGCATTCAGATCAAAGATTACACCATAAATCAGTATCAGAAAAATAAATCAGTTACCCTGTCTAATGATGGACAGACTGTATCAGAAATAAGCACACAGGGCGGTGTAAATGGATATACGATCTGGACTTACAAAATGTCAGAAAATGGCATTGCTGATCTGTCCAGCGACTTAACGATTAAGCCGAGTAGTTTATCTTTTAAGGCAAAACATCCTGGAACCATTGAAGCTTCCTTTGATCTGGATCTGAATGGAGACGGCATTGCAGATGGAAATGGACAGACAGATAGTGCAACACTGACCATCAATGGTATTGCTGTAGAAGATGCATATGGAAAGCTTACCAAAACATATCTGGAAACCAGCACAGCCAACCCGAATCCGACCATGCAGCTTCATGCATTTTCTTCCACCGAAAATGCAGCATTTGCATGGAGCAGTGCAGACGATTCTGTAGCAACGGTAGATGAAAATGGTGTGGTAACTGCACAGGGGGTGGGATCCGTCATTATTTCTGCAAATGATGGCACTTATACCGGTGGTATCAAATTAGTAGTAACCAATGCGGATAAACCATATTTTGAAAGAATAAATTTTGCTTCAGGCTGGGGACCAAATGGAATTGACGGCTGGACAACAACAACATTTAAACCAGATACCCTGAACTATACAGGTATCAAAATAAGAGCAGCATCTAAAAACAGCCTTACGTTAGATAAAACAACCGAATACAATGCAGAGCATGATCTGGCAGTAGCATCTTATACAGACGATAATGGTGAAAAACAGGAAATCGAGATTAACTCTGGTGCACAGACAATTTTACCAGGTATTCCATTTGAAACCAGCACCATTACGATAACACTGACAGACAGAACAGACAGCAGTAAGCAGACGGTTTATACATTTGAAGTAACCCGTCCAAGGGACACAGTCAAGACAATAGGAAATGCCGGTATTACTTTTACTCCGGAAGGCCGTGAATTATGGAAAGATCTGTATGACGGAAAAAAAGAAGGCACCATGTATGTGGCCAATGAAGATGGAAGCCTTGGTCAGTATTCTGGTGTCTCTGCATCAAGTTATTATTATCGTACCTATGCCATGAATGCACTGGAATCCTTTAAACTGATATTAAAGGGAACCACGGCTTATACGCACATCCGTTATTCTACGGATGACGGTACAAGCTGGACGGATCTTGGACAGAGTGGTACAGCAGGTGTCGCAACAAACAGCATTACCTTCAACAAGGATGATCAGACAGAGGGTAATCTGGTTACAAAGGTAACGATCCAGATTCTTGATGATGCAACTTATGTGAAAAATATTGCAGAAGAAAAGGATGGATATGACGGTGATAAAGCTACCACCTATACCGTCTGGGTAGAACAGATTCCAGTGATCAGTGAAGCGTGTGATATGTTAACTGCCACAACAGACCGAGGAGACTGGTATCCGGAATTTGATTCTGCAAGAACAGATTACCGCATCATTACTGCACCGGGAGCAGATGTACCAAAGCTGACCTACACAGTTTCGGAAGGTGCGACTGTTACCGTAAATAACGAAACACAGACACCAGATGAGGATGGTTATTATACATTAGAACTGACTAATGAATCTCAGAACATTGTCATTGCAGCAAGCAATCATATGACAGAAAAGACCTACTCTATCGGATACAGAGCGAGAGAGTCAGAACTGGTACCGGATAAGGTAGTAGATTATTTGTCTGTAAACAGCCAGTATACCAATGGAAATAGCGGAGGCTACGGAGTAAATCCGGAACAGACTCTGACAGGAAATGGGTTATTGTCTCTTGGTAATTTTGGCGGATATGTTACTTTCTATTATAAGAATGGATTGACAGATGATCCGAGCCATGCATATGGTGTGGACTTCTATGTAGACGGTAATGCATTTAAAGATACCACCACAGGTTCTGGCGTAGGTTCGATGGAGCCGGGACAGGTATGGGTATCCGAAGATGGATCAACCTGGTATGCACTGGCTGGATCAGAACATTATGAAGACAGCACACTGTGGAACTATGAAGTACATTATGCAAAAACAGAGACAGGAGGAACGACCTGGACAGATAATCAGGGAAATAACAGCAAGAGAACCTTTGAATGGCCGAAGGCTGATATTTATACCATGAATACTCTGCCAACTTTGAATTCTTTTACATTACGCGGAATTGTAATCCCGTGTATTGACGGAACGATTACCGGTAACGGAGAATTTACCTCTTTTTCGAAGGGGGCTCGTTTTGGATATGTGGATACTCTGGTCAACGGAAGAGCCAACCCATATCTGGACAACTCTGATTACAGTAATGCAAGCAGTGGATTTGACCTGGAATGGGCGGTAGATACAGCCGGCAATCCGGTAAATGTCAGTGGCAAATCTTTCCATTACGTAAAGATTGTGACAGCTTCTAATATTATTGCAGGATCAGCAAATGAAAAATCTACAGAAGTAGGAAAAGTAGTTCGTGCAACAGAGCAGAGCGCAGCTGTTGGAAAGACGGCAGCACCGACAGGTGTAACCTTCGCAAATGGTTCAAAAGAAGCTACCATATCATTTGAGGATGGAAAACAGGTTTATGAAATAGATGTACCTGGAATGGATGCAGCTACCATTCTGGTGAACGGTACCTCAGACGATGATAACATTTATATCAACAATCAGAGAGTTGCATCAGGAACAGCATCTGCTGAGTTCCGGTTAAGCACAGATACACAGAAACTGGTTCGTATCATTGTGCAGAATGGAGAAAAAGAACCGATTATTTATCTGTTAAAACTGAAGAGCAGTCCAGATACACAGACATTAAAAGGTTCCGGTACACAGGAAGATCCGTGGCAGATTGCAACCGCAGAAGATTACCAGACAGTTTACAATATGGTTGCTGACGGACAGAGCTTTGAAGGCCAGTACCTGAAACAGATGGTAGATATTACACTTCCAGAAGACTGGAAACCAATTGGTGTTACCAAAGACGGAAGCAATAATATTAACAGCGGAAAGAATCTGAATGCGTTCAGTGGAAGCATTGACGGTAACAATCAGACCATTATCATTCCGGAGAACGGACTGCCGCTTTTGGGATATGTAAAAGGGGCGGAAGTGAAAAATCTGAATATCTATGGCAAGAAAATTACCGGGTATGGACTGGTAAATAATTTTGAGGGTGTTGGTTTAAAAGGCAGTGCAATTATCATTGATCATGTAACACTGAAAGAAGGATCCAGTACTTTAAAATCTGGATTGATTGGAGCAAACCTTACAACAAACCAATATGCAGGAGCAAGTGGCACTTTCACAGCAACGATTCGCAATTGTACAATAGAAAAAGGTGTTGTAATAGGATATGACAAAGAGCAGGATATGATCGGATCGATTGCAGGAAGATTGAACGGAACAGTAGAAAACTGTGTCAGCTATGCAGATGTCTATGGAAAGAATTATGTGGGTGGCATCATCGGAACCAGAGATAATGCTACGGGAGAATGCAGTGTATCTGGAAGCCGGTTTATGGGAACCATAACAGCATCGGGAGAGCATGCAGGAGGAATTGTTGGAGGAGGATATTCGGATGATTCTGCTCCGAATGGAATCCATATTTCTGTAAATAACTGCAGCTCTGATGGTGTGATCATCGGAAAAGACAAAGTGGGCGGTATTCTTGGTGGTGATTCCATCGTTGCTCAGGCATGGAATGCGTATACATTTAAAAATAATACTTTTACCGGAACCGTAAAAGCAACAGAAGGAACTTATGTCGGTGGTATTATCGGATATTATAGAAGTTTAAATAAGCTGGATGATATCGGCGGTAACAAATATTCAGAAAATTGTGGAGCAGAAAAGGGGATTGGATTTGTTGCATATTTAGATACGAATTATGCAAATCCAACGATACCGGAAGGAACCATCTGCTTTAATACAGAAAATGATACTTCCGGCTGCCCGACGGTAAAATGGTGCCAATGGAAAACCAATTATCAGCGTACTGACGATCCATTTGGTGCAGATGCAGAAAAAATAGCCGGGAAAGGTATCAAAGTAACATTCAGCCTGTTAGGTGATAAGAAACATGAAAGTGACAAAGACGGTGAAATTCATACACTGGCTGATAATAATCTGACTGTATGGGTTCCGGAAACTGTATATTGCGTAAATTCAGATACGACAGTATATGATGTGCTGAAAGAAGCAGCAGAAGACTATGGATTTGAATTGGTTGCAGATGCTGATAATCAGTATGGAACAATCTATGTCAAAGGTATCACCATGAATGGTCTTACATTAAGCGAAATGGATAACGGATCAAGAGCCGGATGGATGGATGTAATCAATGGCACACATCCAGAGGTAGGTATAGCCGAACAGACCCTGAATGATGGTGATGTCATTATCTTCCATTATACCGATGACTACACCAGGGAAGAAAGTAAGATGTACGACCAGCAGGCAGCAGACAATGCAATTGCATCTATTAACGCCCTTGCTGGAACAGACAATCTGACTCTGGCAGACAAGGCAGCAGTGGAAGCAGCAAGAGCAGAATACAATCAGCTGACAGATGCACAGAAAGCACTGGTACCGGCAGAAACATTGAAGAAGCTGACGGATGCAGAAAGCAAGATCGCAGAACTGGAGAAAAATGCGAAGCCGGAGACACCATCTCATGTTCATGCATATGGCGAATGGACAAAGATCTCTGATGCAACGGTATTTGCCCCGGAAAAACAGGAGCGTACCTGCAGCTGTGGAGCAAAAGAAACCAGAGATTACGGCAGTGCTTTGAAGGCTACCATCAAGGTCAATGCAACCACTGTACCTCTGAAAGTAAAGCAGAAGACCAGTGCATTTAAAGTAACCGGTCTGGCAAACGGTGACAGCGTACAGTCCTACAAGTCCAGCAACACCAAGATCTTCACTGTAACCAAGAGTGGTGTGCTGAAAGCAGGTAAGAAGACCGGCAAAGCAACCCTGACCATTACCCTGGCAAGCGGCCTTCAGAAAAAAGTCACCGTCAAGGTACAAAAGAAGACGGTAGCTACCAGCAAGATCACCGGACTTCAGAAGAAGGTTACACTGAAGAAAGGCAAGAAGCTGACCCTGAAGCCATCCAGAACCCCGATCACATCCACCCAGAAGTTTACTTATAAATCTTCCAACAAGAAGATTGCGACCGTAAGCAGCAAGGGCGTGATCAAAGGCAAGAAGACAGGAAAGGCAAAGATCACAGTCAAATCCGGTAAGAAGAAATACACCGTGACGGTGCTCGTAACAAAATAAGCCATTGGTGACGGTGTTTTGTGGCTTTATGACCGTCCCTTTTGGCAATAAAGCTTTTAGAAAAGACTGTAGGATTTCAGAAATGAGATCCTATGGTCTTTTTGCTATTGGTGACAGTGTTTATGGCTTTTGATCCCGACATCATTTTATGAAACATATTTGAAAAAGCAACATAAAGTTATAGAACATATAGAAACAAAAAGATGCAAATAAACACATAAAAAGATACTTGATAAACGCACCGATATATGATAGTATAAGTTCACAAAAGCATATTTTATCATTCTCAGTGCATTGCACTGTCAGAGTATCAACGCCATTTCAGAGATCTTATGCTTTTCGTTCTATTCAATTGACAATTTAGGAAGAAGCAGGAGCTAAGGAAATGGTGGTAACACTCAGATACGGCCATAGATCTCCTGTGCGCAAAGAAGAGGAGGAGCCTATGGCAAAAAAGAAGAGAATGCGATATAAGCTGAAGACAAAACAGGTTAAAGTGAACCGGGTGAGAGCCAATCGGAAGTACAAGGACACTGTATTTCGGATATTGTTTTCGGATAAGGAACATTTGTTGTCATTGTACAATGCAGTTTCCGGTAAGACATACACAGATCCAGAACAGTTACAGATTGTGACACTGGAAAATGCAGTTTATATGGGAATGAAGAATGATTTGGCATTTATTATTGACACGAATTTGTTCTTGTATGAACATCAGTCTACCTATAGTGCGAATATGCCGCTGCGAGATTTGTTCTATATAGCCAGTGAATATTAGAAGCTGGTAGATAAAAAGTCGCTGTACTCATCAAAACTTCAGAAGATTCCGGCTCCGAAATTTCTGGTATTTTATAACGGAACAGGAGAGATGGAGGACAGCCGGACGGAATATCTGTCGGCTGCATTTGAGAATCTGACCGGGGAGCCTGATCTGGAGCTAAAAGTTTTGACATTAAATATCAACATAGGACATAATCAGGAATTGGTGGAGCAGTGCAGAGCATTGAAGGAATAGCTCGTTGACAAATATTTGACGGCACTTTATAATAAAAGAAATGACAAAGAGCAACAGGAATCGTATTCCGCAAACGGATGCAGGTGCCGTACAGGAAAATGTGCTGCCGTAGAGTCGGCGGGTGGATGCGTTCTATAAGTAAATAAGGTAGCGGTGTATACGCAAAATGACATCTATCAGGTAACGGAAGTCCCCGAGAGGGGATCTTTTTTCCGTTACCTTTTTTATTTATAATCTGTGAATACAGGTAAAGAGCGAAGGAGGAAAAACATGGAAACAAAAGGGAAAAAGAGGTTGCTGAATATCATCATGGTACTTCTGATCCTGGTCATTGCAGCAAGCGGAGTGCTGACAGTGGGAAAGATTCAGGGATGGTTTGATAAGCCGGAGGATATCTGTGTAACCAGCGGACAGACAAAGGGCGTAGTAAACATTCAGCGAAATGGTATTGGTTACACATTGAATGCGGATTCTCGTCTGCAGACTGGGGATCTGATTGAGACCAAGAAGGGAGCGCAGGCTGAACTGATCTGGAAGGATCAGGAAAAACTGATTTTAAATGAGAAGTCAGAAGTGACACTGACCGCCTGCGATGCAGACAAAAATGAACTGCAGGTATCTGCCGGAGAAGTATTTGGCGACATGCAGCAGCAAAAAGGTACTTTTGATGTGGCGTTTGCTGGAAATACGGCACAACTGTCAGGTGCAGTTTTCTCTGTTAGTGTACAGTCCGGCAGCAGTAGCCTGAATCTTTATGCGGGAGATATCAGTATATTATTGGCGGATGGTACCCAGGAACGAGTAGAAGCAGGAGAGTATCTTTCTGTAACGAATAGCAGTGACGGTACTTCTTCTTGTCAGATTCAGAAAATGCAGCCAGCATCACTGAATGAATTCCTGATCAGTCAGGCACAGAGCTGTGCCAGCAGCAAAGATTTGTGTTTCACACCGGAAGAATTGCAGAAGGTACTGGATGACCGTGCAGCAGAGAAACAGACTGCTCTGGAAAATGCTTTAAATGCAGAAAAGATTCCGGCAGACAATAAAAAAGATATGAAATCTGATAAGAACGAACAGGAAAGCGAAGCACAGTCTGAAGCAGAGACGGACGGCAGTGAAGCAGATGATCAGAACAGTATGGAAGAGTACACGCCGGAGGAGGCGGGAGACAGCAGTTCTGGTGAAAGCTCCAATATCTGTACCATCACCATCCGCTGTGACACGATTCTGGACAACCTGGATAATCTGGATGCCGGAAAAGAAGCCTATGTGCCATCGAACGGTGTGATCCTGGCTACCAGCAGTGTGGAATTCGAGGATGGGGAAACCGTATTCGATGTACTGAACCGTGTATGCGAGTATGCCGGAATCCAGCTGGAATATTCCTGGACGCCGTTGTACAGCAGCTATTATGTAGAAGGAATCAACAATCTGTATGAATTTGACTGTGGAAATGAATCCGGATGGATGTACAAGGTAAACGGCTGGTTCCCGAATTACGGATGCTCCAGCTATACCCTGGAGAACGGAGACGATATTGTATGGTGCTATACCTGCAACGGACTGGGAGCCGATGTAGGCGGACCGACTTATTGAAATCAGACGTTGGATGAAGAAGGGGAAAAGTAATGAAAGACAGAATGAAACGATTATCCATCTTGTTTATGACGGCAACACTGTGCACCGGAACACTGTATGCACAGTGTGAGCCGGTAAATGCAGAAGCAACACAGCCAGATACTTATGCGGAAAGTACAGTTGATGCAAAAGCAGAAGCACAGTCTGCTGACAATGAGAAGCCGGCAGAGAGTGACAAAGAACAGACTGGAGAGAATGAGACACAGCCAGAGACTGCACAGGTGCAGGAAACGGAAAGCACGGCACCTGAGACGGAAAGTCAGACAGAAGCGCAGACCGATCATGCAGGCTCATACGATGGCGAGAGCCAGGCAGAAGCAACAGAAAGTAAGATATCTACAGGAGAGACGCAGACCGAAACGACGGAAAGCCATACATCAGAAACAGATGCATCCCAGAAAAAGACGGCAGATTCGAAAACGGGAGAATCTGATACAGAAGAAACAACGAGGGAAGAGGAACAGGAAGAATCAGATGAGAATCTGGAGGAACTGCTCGTAAAAGATCAGGCAGGAAATGCCCTGAAAAAAGAACCTTTCCATCTACCAAAGACCCTCACAGCAGGAACAGAGACCTATCCGGTGGAGTATCGGCAGGGGGTCTGGAAAGTAATGGTACCGGCAAACTGCAAAACCCTGCAGATTACTGTGCCGGATCAGAAAGAGAACGAAGAACTGAGCTTTACAAAATGGGGTGGCTATCTGACAGAATCAGACAAACATTGGTATCTTTGCCCGGATGATCCGATCCAAGATGCATATACGACGCAGGGAAATACCTATACCATAGATCTGGAAAAATTCACACTTTCCATGGAAGAGATTACCCGGGAACAGCTGGCTGTTTATGGAGATCTGGCAGAGGATATTACTTATGCCGAAATTCTCCTTACCGGAGAAGGTAGATCAGAGCTGTTATTGGTGGAATTTGCCACAGAAGCCATGACAGAGGAAGCCCCAGAGGCAGAAACCGAAGCAGCGACAGAAGAAACGACAGAGAATCTGACTGAACCGGAGGAATCGGCTGAGAT
Organism: Muricoprocola aceti; assembly: GCF_025567005.1. Classification (NCBI taxonomy): domain Bacteria; kingdom Bacillati; phylum Bacillota; class Clostridia; order Lachnospirales; family Lachnospiraceae; genus Muricoprocola; species Muricoprocola aceti. The sequence continues at coordinate 4,841 of NZ_JAOQKE010000009.1, read as the reverse complement.
CGCTGCCCTGTCAGCCAGTGCCGGACAGGTGGATACGGCATATAATGCAGCAGGAAAGAATCTGTCAGCATCGGCAGAGAAGTCTACTCCTACGGTAGGCTCTATCAACGGGGACTGGCAGATCCTGGGATTGGCCAGAAGTGGAAAACTGACGGATGATGTGCTGAATAAATATCTGGCCAATGTCATCAGTACGCTGAAAGAGAACAACGGAAAGCTTCATGACAAGCGTTATACAGACTATTCCAGAGTGGTACTGGCTCTGACTTCTCTGGGGATAGATGTTACCAACGTGGGCGGCTACAACCTGCTTCAGCCGCTGTCAGATTATGACCAGACGGTATGGCAGAGAGTAAATGGAGCGACCTGGGCATTGATCGCCTTTGACAGTCATGATTATGAGATCCCTCAGGCAGCATCAGGAAAAACACAGAATTCCAGAGACAAGCTGATCCAGAATATTCTGGATCAGGAGGTATCCGGAGGAGGATGGGATCTGTCCGGACGGAGTGCAGATCCGGATGTGACTGCTATGGCCATTCAGGCACTGGCACCATATTACAGTACCAATGCTCAGGTAAAAGCGGCAGTAGACAGAGGGCTGAATAAGCTTTCTGCTATGCAGAAGAGCAATGGCTCTTATGCCACTTATGGTTCCGAGACCTCAGAGAGCTGTTCTCAGGTAATTGTAGCCTTGACAGCCATGGGGATTGACCCGAATACTGACAGTCGTTTTGTCAAGAATGGTAAGTCTGTAGTAGATGCACTCCTGACGTACGCCAATGCGGACGGCTCCTTCCGCCATGTGCTGGACGGGGATGCCAACCAGATGGCTACCGAACAGGCTTATTATGCACTGACAGCCTATGAGCGGTTTACCGGTGGAAAAACCCGTCTCTATGATATGACAGATGTGGAGCTCCCATCAGATAAAGAAAAAGCAGAAACGGTGCAGAAGCTGATTGCAGCAATCCCGGACAATATCAAGCTGGCGGACAAGAACCAGATTGAAGCGGCAAAAGCCATGTATGACAGCCTGACAACAGTACAGAAATCCCTGGTGACCAATTACAGTAAGCTGGAAGCATCCATGAAGAAGCTGCAGGAGCTGGAAAAATCCAGCGGTTCCGGCAGTGAAAGCGGTTCCGGCAGTGGTTCCGGAAGCGATAATAAGACTAATACGACAAACAAAAAGACCACAGGAAGCACCAAAAAGGTAAATCTGGTATCAGGATCTTCCGGTAAGAAAGGCGGTACAGCAGCTGGTAAAACAGCATCTGGCAAGACTACAGCGGATACAAAAGAAAAAGAATCGGAAAAAGAAACAGACAAGAATGCCACAAAAACGACAGAAAAAAAGGGTGGCACAAAGACGGAAAAAGAAGTCACCAGCCTGATTACAGAACTGAACAGTCTGTTCCGTAAGACAAAGGCTTCTGAGAAACTGCCAGATGATGCGGAGGACTATACGGATGCGCAGAAAGAACAGATTCTGGATATTTACCGGACTTATTCGGAACTGACGGACGCACAGAAAAAAGAAGTAGAAGCAAGCAGCCATTATAAAGATTATGAAAAGGCGGTAGAGAGTTTCAAAGAGACGAACCATTATGATAAAGCAGCAGACATTGATCTGCGTGATAATGAAGAAGAGATCCTACCATGGTATGTGCAGGTGGAAGCAAGCAGTCTGAATGTGGAAAGCAGTCAGGCAGAGCAGGTAAGCCAGGCGCTGAAAGGCCGGGGAGAACTATTGAATCTGACGGATATTTCTCTGATGGATCTTCTGGATAATACCCAGTGGGAACCGGAAGACCTGGTGCGTGTCAGTGTGCCAAAGACAGACCTTGACGGCTATGAGCAGGTCGCT
>NZ_JAOQKE010000009.1:0-2629 GCF_025567005.1 Muricoprocola aceti | reverse complement strand
TCGTATGCGGCATGATTCTGCTGCATCCGGCTTTCCTGGCCGCATCGGTATTATTGTCCATGCTGTATTATCTGACAGCAAAGGGGTGGCAGGGCTGGAAGTTCGTGGGAGGGATGATTCCGTTATTACTGGTATTGTCCCTGATGAATCCGGTGTTTAATACCTATGGGGCGCATGTATTATTCCGGTACGCCGGTGGCAGACCCTATACACTGGAAGCCCTGTGTTATGGAGCGGCCCTCGGTGCCATGATGGTATCGGTGCTTATGTGGTTTGCCTGCTACAATGCAGTCATGACCAGTGACAAGTTTTTATATTTATATGGAAAAATGGCACCGTCGGTGACCCTGATCCTGACTATGGTGCTGCGCCTGGTTCCTTCTTATAAGAACAAGGTTACACAGCTCAACGGGGCAAGACACTGCATTGGCAAGGGCACGGATACGGGAGATAAAAAAGAGAGGATGGAGCACAGTATGGTGCTTTTATCTACGCTGACCAGCTGGGCACTGGAAGGAAGTGTCATTACGGCAGACAGCATGAGAAGCCGTGGTTATGGCTGTGGAAAACGCACCACCTTTTCCATTTACCGTTTTGAAAACAGAGACAAAGTGCTGCTGGCGGTGATGATTCTGCTGGCGTCCCTCGTGGTCTTCTGTGGGATACACGACGCTGCATCTGTCACTTATACACCGCAGCTTTCCATCCAAAGCTGGCAGAATTCATATACAAAAGCGGGGCTGATGGCTTACATAGCTTTTCTGGCCATACCGTCAGCCGTAAATATATGGGAGGAAGCGAGATGGCTCAATTTGAAATCAAAAATCTGACATTTACCTATCCGACAGCAAAGAATCACCCGGCGCTGTCGGATATCAATCTGAATATCGAGCAGGGGGAATATGTAACGGTCTGTGGGCGAAGCGGAAGCGGCAAGACCACCCTGCTGAAGCATTTGAAAAGTGTTCTGGCACCTCATGGGAAGCTGGAAGGTGAAATTTTATTTGAAGGGAAAAACTTAAAAGATACGGATCTGCGTACCCAGTCCTCCAGGATTGGCTACGTGATGCAGAATCCGGATAACCAGATCGTCACAGACAAGGTCTGGCATGAACTGGCCTTTGGACTGGAAAGCCTGGGGACAGATCAGAAAACCATCCGTCTGAGGGTGGCAGAAATGGCCAGTTACTTCGGCATCCAGGGATGGTTCCACAAGAATGTGAATGAACTGTCCGGCGGCCAGAAGCAGCTGCTGAATCTGGCATCCATCATGGCTATGCAGCCGAGTGTACTGATTCTGGATGAGCCGACCAGCCAGCTGGATCCCATCGCCGCATCGGATTTCCTGAATACGGTGAAGAAGATCAACAGGGAACTGCGTACCACGATCATCATTACCGAGCATCGTCTGGAAGATATCTACTACTGCTCAGATAAAGTAGTGGTGATCGAAGACGGGAAAATGATTGCAAAGGATGAACCGCGGAAAGTGGGTGATTACCTGAAGAAGTGCGGCAATGAGATGTTTACTGCCATGCCGACTCCGGTACAGATCTTTTACGGTGTGGGTGGAAAGGGCAGATGTCCCTTAACCGTCCGGGAAGGCGCAGAATGGCTGGATCAGGTGTTTCAAGACCATGCCCCACGGGTGACAGCAGTGGATGATACACCGGAAGCGGATCTTGACCCGGATAACATTAAGAACCCGGCGGTGCTGGTGAAGGAAGCCTGGTTCCGTTATGAAAAGGACAGCCCGGATGTGCTCAAAGGAGTCACCCTTCAGGTTCCCAAAAATGTGCTCTATGCCATAGTAGGCGGCAACGGAACGGGTAAATCCACCACATTAAAAGTGATCAGCAATATCTGTAAGCCTTATCGAGGAAAAGTACTGATCAATGGCAAAGAAGTGAAAAAGTATAAGTCCGGGGAGCTGTTCCTGGGTAATCTGGCCATGCTGCCGCAGGATCCCCAGAGCCTCTTTGCAAAGAAGAGTGTGCAGGAAGAACTGGAAGAGATGCTGACCGGAAGCAAAGAGGAAAAGGCAGAAAAGGTGGCGGAAATGGCAGAACTTTGTGACATTACCCGTCTGCTGAAGAGTCATCCCTATGATTTGTCCGGTGGCGAGCAGCAGAGAGCGGCACTGGCGAAGGTGCTTCTGACAGATCCGAAGGTCTTACTGCTGGATGAACCGACCAAAGGCATCGACAGCTTCTTCAAGCAGAAGTTTGCAGATATCATGATGAAGTTAAAGGAGCGGGGCGTGACGATTATTATGGTATCCCACGATGTGGAATTCTGTGCCCGGTATGCGGATCTGGTCAGCATGTTTTTTGATGGCGGCATCGTCACCACCAATACGCCGAACCGTTTCTTCTCTCACAACAGCTTCTATACCACGGCAGCCAACCGTATGAGCCGGCATGTGTTTACCAATGCCATTACCAATGAGGATGTGATCGAATTATGTCAGAAAAACAGATAGAAAAGAATAAGAAAAAGATACCAGCCCACACCTGGATCAGTGTAGTGGTGATCTGCCTGATGATCCCGGTGGTGCTACTGGCTTCCCGTTACTTTGGCAACCGGAAGTATTACCTGTGCAGCATGGTGCTGATCATTTTATCCATGG
>NZ_JAOQKE010000008.1:0-98552 GCF_025567005.1 Muricoprocola aceti | reverse complement strand
AAAACTCCGGCAATCGCCCATCGGCTGTTGGAAGATGGAATTCAACCACTTTTTCCGTATACCCGTCCCAAGACCAAAGAAGGCTTTTTCGGAAAACACGAATTCGCATATGATGAATACTATGATTGTTATATATGTCCGGGAGCACATATATTGGCATACAGTACAACAAACAGAAGTGGATATAAAGAGTATAAAAGCTGCGGTGAGCATTGTGCTGAATGTCAATATCTTTTAAAATGTACAGAAAGCAAAGATCATGTAAAACTGATCACACGTCATGTATGGGAAGAATATATGGAAGTGGTAGAAGACATTCGGCACACGATCGGAAACAGACAGATCTACCAGTTAAGAAAAGAAACCATAGAGCGGATCTTCGGTACAGCGAAAGAACAGCATGGATTTCGATATACACAGTATGTAGGAAAAGCACGGATGGAAATGAAAGCCGGGCTTACCTTTGCATGCATGAATTTGAAAAAACTGGCAAAGATCCTGGAAAAACGAGGTTGGAACACAGCCAGATTTTTGTTGATTTTGAAGAAAATAAAAAGAAAAGAAGTTTTAAAAGAAAAATGGTGCTGGGCATAATCCCCAACACCAAGTTTGTCTACAGTCTGAATCAATCGTAAATAATTACGATTGATTTTTCGCCCGTTTTATTATCATTACATCTCCAACAGTTCCAGCAATTCTTCTTTACTCATACTACTTAAGCTGGTTCCTGCGCCATTGATCACCTGATCTGCCAGATCCCGCTTAGTTTCCTGCAGCTTCAGGATCTTTTCTTCCACTGTATTCTTTGCAATCAGTTTATAAACCGTCACTTTTTTCGTCTGTCCGATTCTGTGAGCACGGTCTGTTGCCTGATTCTGTGCAGCCAGATTCCACCATGGATCATAATGAATCACCATATCTGCTCCTGTCAGATTTAATCCAACTCCTCCTGCCTTTAACGAAATTAAGAAAATTGGTACATCACCTGAGTTGAATTTTTTCACCAGCTGAATCCGTTCTTCCTTTGGTGTCGCTCCTGTAATCGTATAGTAATCAATTCCTTCTCCAATAAGTCTTTGTTTTAAAATTTCCAGCATAGAAGTAAACTGAGAAAACAGCAAGATACGATGCCCACCATCTATGGCGCTTTTCACCAGTTCCAGGCATGCTTCCAGCTTCGCCGCATCTCCCTGATATTGTTCAAAGCACAAGGCCGGATCACAACAAATCTGACGAAGATGCGTCAACTCTGCCAGCAGCTGAAGCTTCTTACGATTGAAGTCTTCCCCACTTTGCTCTGCCAGCATCGTCTGTATATGTACAACCTGCCCGTCATAGAGCTTCTGCTGTTCACCTTCCAGCCGAACATATCGTACTTCCTCCAGTTTTTCCGGAAGATCTTTTAATACATCTTCTTTTCTTCTGCGCAAAATGAACGGTGCTGTCATCTTCTGAAGTCTTGCCAGTGCCTGTTCATCCTGATGCTTTGCAATCGGAATTTCCAGTTCTTTGCGGAATGTTTCATAGGAATACAAAAATCCCGGCATGAGATAATCAAAAATACTCCACAATTCACTCAAACGATTCTCGATTGGCGTTCCAGTCAGTACAAAACGGTGTACACTTTTTATCACTTTCACTGCTTTCGCTGCTGCAATGGTATGATTCTTGATATACTGTGCCTCATCGATTACCTGATATGCGAAGCGACATTCTTCATAAAAATGAATATCCCGTTTCAACAGATCGTAAGAAGTCACAAGCACATCATACTCCTGATAAGATGCAATCAGTTTCTGTCGCTCTGTCTGCATACCCGTAACCAGACATACGTTCAGTTCCGGTGCGAATCTTGCCAGCTCCTCGCCCCAGTTAAATACCAGCGATGCCGGGGACACCACAAGAGAAACAATATGCTCTTCTTTGTTCTCCTGTCTGGCTGCAAGAAGTACGGATATCATCTGAAGTGTTTTTCCAAGTCCCATATCGTCTGCCAGAATTCCACCAAACTGCCGTTCCGCCAGCGTGCGCATCCATTTATATCCGTTTTTCTGATAATTACGCATAATACGGGACAAACTGGATAGTATCTCATAATCTGCATCTTCTACGGTTTTAAACTCTTTTACAATTTTTCGGAAATGGGAATCTCTGTCGCTGTAAATTTCTTCATTTTCTTCCAGCATCTTATTCAGATACAGACTGCGATACAGTGGCAAATGCATTTTCCCTGTTACAAAATCTTTTGGCTTCATCTGCATAGAATCCATCAGTTCTGCCAGCATTTCCAGGGAATGATCTTCCAGTTCTACGTAAGATCCATCTTTCAGACGATGATACCTTTGTTTTCTACGATAGCTGTTCAAAATATCCAATAATTCATCCTGCGGAATATCGTCTGTTGAAATATCCAAATTCAACAGTCCTTCCGAAACAGATACTCCAACGGATACTTTCACATGATGAACTACCCGGCGTGCCCGGAAGCGGTCGGTACATTGTACCTCGCCCATAGTCATCAGTTCCTCTACGCCTTCTCCCATCAGCCGCAGGACTGTTTCCTCATCCCGGCCACAGTTCAGTTCCCCCAGCCGTTCATTCACATATGGAAGCCACTGTCTGGTCCGGAACAGAATCCGTTCTTCCGTATGTACATCTCGCCAGCTTTCTTCTCGTTCCCTTTGTGCTCCGATAATCTGGCAAGTGCGCTCTCCATACTTCGCAGCAATTTTGCATACTGCATCCCCATCCGGTGCATCCAGATAAAAAACAAAATTCACTTTCGGCGGCAGATAGGCATGAAATTTCTCTGGATCACTTTCCTCGATTTCCGCCATTTCTTCCAGCTTTGGCAATACCTGATAATAAAATTCCGACATATTATTCCGGCCAATCTGAAAAGAGAACTCCCCGTCTTCATCCACCAGCGGCATAAACGGCTCTATTGTTTTGCGGAATTCCTCATCTGTCCGACAAAATCTCTCATTCTCAATAAAATAGGCATGGTGCATGCCAAAGAATAACTCCGGCAATATTCCCTGCACACAGATTCCATGAAACTGTACATCTCTTTTTCTGCCATTCTCTGGCATGTTTTCTGTAATTTTTATCTTGAAAGAAGGATTGGACAGTTCGCAGTGCAGGTCAGATCTCTGTGTTTTGATCTGGCCACGGTCTTCATAGGCTACCAATGCCGTTCCCAGCTTTTGATAGAATTCATCCAGCCTCCAGCCGAACAAATTCAGATCTCCTCCTATGCTCACAATATTTCGCAAATGATATCTTCCATAGTAATCACCCTGATAATATCTGGCAATCTCAGATTCCTCCTGCACGATCTGCTCAATAAACTGCAGCCATTTCTGTCCTTCCGGAGTAAAGTTCTCACGAATATGGCGAATCACAGTGTCTTTCCCATAAGTGGCAGTTGCCGCATTCTTTACCAGGTTACAGAAATCGCTCAGGGATTTTACTACAAACAATCTTCCAGAACCAAATTTAAAAGAAACGGTAAGGTCCCCATTCTTCTTTACCAGTCTTGGTTGCAATTCCAGACTGTTTTCCTTCGACAGCTGTTCTGTAAGAAGCTGACGATTTTCCCGTTTCTGCCACAATGAAAGAAACTGATCCGCATTCCGGTCTGTGGCATCTCCGGTATTGTTCCTTTTTAAGGCCTGCTTTAATGCCAGAAGTAACGCTGCTACATATTTGCATTCTGATCTCGTATCACGCCCCCATCTGTAATAATAGCGTTTGCGGCATTCCGGACAGCCACAGTTCAGGTTCAGCAATTCATTTTTGGAAAACAGTGCTGTCACAGAAAACTGATTTCTTTCCTTTCCCACACTTGCTGCTGCCTGCCCCATCTGCTCGTCTACCTGTCCGCTTGCATCATACCCCGTACTGACAGACAACGCATTCATTTTTCCCTGATTCAACAGTCTCTGGCCCTCCAGCCATACCTGTTCCGGAATCTCAGCAGATGCTATAATCTGGTCGGCATCAAAATAGCGATACTCATCCAGTGCTGCCAGCTTTTTTGTTTCTGCGTTCTGATCATCCTGCTCCTGCCAGGATTCATTTAACGGAGTATACACCATTGGATTCTGTTCTTTTTTCGCTAACTTCTTTTCTTTTTCTGCTTTTTTCTGTTGGCGGATGCTTTCTCTCCGTTCTTTTTCTGCCTGCTCCCTCTCCCTCTTCTTCTGCAATTCTTCCTGGTTTTTTCTCCTTTGCTCCGCCTCTTTTCTCGCTTTTTCCGCTTTTCGTTGTTCCCTTTCTTCTCGCTTCTTTTCCCGTTCCAGCTGTTGCATTTCTTCCCACAGGCGCTGCTGTTCCTGTTTCTTGCGTTCCTCTTCTTCCTGAAGACGTAATTGCTCCTGTTTCTTTCTCTCTTCCTCTTCCAGCAGCTTTTTCTTTTTCTGTTCTTCTCTCTTTTTTGCCTCTTCAGCCTGAAGCACCAAAGCCTTCTGCCGCTCCAGACGTTCTTTCTCTACCATTTTCTTCGGATCATCCTCCGGATGAAACTGTGCCTCCAACGCATAGAGTAATGCTGCCATGTGTTCGCATTTCGAGCCGCTTTTTGCCTTCGGGCACGAACAGATCATGCGTATTGGCTTCCCGTCTTTTAATACGAGAGAAACATTTCTTCTTTCTCTTCCCAGGATTCCTGCACTATAGTGGTCTCCGTCTTTTTTCAGATCAGCGACACGGTTTCCCATATATCTCTCTTTTCCCTGCGCCAGGGCAATCTCATTAAATTTTTCTTTCCAGCTCTTATCCAGCATTTATTCCTTATCCCTCATTCTTTATATCAAAACAGCGGTCTCCAGCCCGCGCTGAAAACCGCCTTGTGATCAAAAAGTGCTGAACCTGTCAGCGTTTATAATAATATTAGAATGTAAACTTATCTGCAAAGTATGCATCCAGTTCATCGATCTTTACACGAACCTGTTCCATAGTGTCACGGTCACGGATGGTAACTGCTCCGTCTGTCTCAGAATCGAAGTCATAAGTTACACAGAACGGAGTACCAATCTCATCCTGACGACGATAACGTTTTCCGATGTTTCCACGATCGTCAAATTCACAGTTATATTTTTTAGATAACTGCGCAAATACCTTTTCTGCGCCTTCATTCAGCTTCTTGGACAGTGGAAGTACACCAATCTTAACAGGAGCCAGTGCCGGATGGAAATGCATCACCGTTCTGATGTCTGGTTTTTCTTCTGTTCCGATATTCTCTTCGTCATAAGCACTGCACAGGAAAGCCAGAACCACACGGTCTGCTCCAAGGGATGGCTCAATGACATATGGAATGTATTTTTCACGCTTCTCGTCATCAAAGTAAGTCATATCCTGACCTGATGTATTCTGATGCTGTGTCAGGTCATAGTCTGTTCTGTCTGCGATTCCCCACAGTTCGCCCCATCCAAATGGGAAGAGGAATTCGATATCTGTAGTTCCTTTGCTGTAGAAGCAAAGTTCTTCCGGTGCATGGTCTCTTGCTCTCATCTCATCTTCCCTGATACCAAGAGTCTGCAGCCAGTTGATGCAGAAAGTTCTCCAATACTGGAACCAGTCAAGGTCTGTTCCCGGTTCACAGAAGAATTCCAGTTCCATCTGTTCGAACTCACGGGTACGGAATGTGAAGTTACCCGGTGTGATCTCGTTACGGAATGACTTACCGATCTGACCGATACCAAACGGAATCTTCTTTCTGGAAGTTCTCTGTACATTCTTGAAGTTTACGAAAATACCCTGTGCTGTCTCCGGTCTTAAATATACGGTATTCTTGGCATCTTCGGTAACACCCTGGAATGTCTTGAACATCAGATTGAACTGACGAATGTCGGTGAAGTTATGCTTGCCGCAGCTTGGACAGCATACGTTATGTTCTTCAATAAAGTTCTTCATCTCTTCCTGGGAAAATGCATCGATTGGTTTCTCCAGTGTGATGTCATGTTCTTCGCTGTAGTCTTCAATCAGCTTATCTGCACGGAATCGTTCATGACATTCCTTGCAGTCCATCAGAGGATCAGAGAATCCCCCCAGATGTCCGGATGCTACCCATGTCTGTGGGTTCATCAGAATGGCACAGTCCACGCCAACGTTATATGGGTTCTCCTGGATAAACTTCTGCCACCACGCACGCTTTACATTATTCTTTAATTCCACACCAAGGTTACCATAATCCCAGGTATTCGCAAGACCTCCGTAGATCTCAGAACCCGGATATACGAATCCTCTTGATTTCGCCAGTGCAACAATCTTGTCCATTGTCTTTTCCATATCGTTTCTCCTCACTTTTTACAAGTGCCACAGGCACTCTTTTTTATTATTCGTAAAGAATATAAGCTGTATCAGTATTCTCTGTCACTGCTTCTGACTTACCGGTCACCTTTACCCCATCACTGACGTAACAGATCTTGCCCGGCACATCTACCAGCAATGCTTCATTCACTACGATTGTCTTATAATTCGTTCCACTCATCAGGCTGGATCCCCAGACACTGCTGCCCTCTGCTGCTTTTCCATCGGTCACCGGTGAAAATGTCCCTTCAAAAGCATAACCTGCCTGAATGGCTCCATTAATATCTCCAACATAAAATCCCACATGATTGAATCCGGCATAGTCCTGCCAGGAATCATATACCATCCTCATCTGGGCTTCTCCATCTTTGATCTTCAGACTTTTCTTTTTCACAGCCTTATCCGTATGACTGCTGTTGTAGTCTGTTATTTCGCTCTCCACTGTGTTCTTCAGTTCTTCTTCACTGTAATAGGACGCATCAAAATTCTCTCTGACGACCTCTGTCACAGTCCCGTTCTTACTGACGGACACTCCTGTCACTTCCGGTGAAAAGCTGCTGCATCCGGTCAGGATACATCCCGCACCTATCACTACGGCTAATATGAAACCCCTTTTCATGAACTGCCCTCCAAAATGCAAATTCCCCTTTTTGCATCCAAAACTCTTCTGTATCTGCTCGATGTCTTTACCGATACAATCATACAATCTCAATTATACTAATAATAAAGCCTGTTTTCAACTGCTAAATCTGCAAAGTATTTAAAACTTCCAGAGTCTTAAAGTCCCGGTCAATCAGCTTTTTGCGGAACCGCTCCTGCATGGCGCAGAACTCCTTTTCTACTTCCGGTGTCAACAGAAAAGTATATAGTTTTTCCAGTGGAGCTGCCGTCACATACTGCATGGCATAGATCGTAGACTCCATAAGCCGTTTTCCACGCATATGTGGAAAACAGTTCTGACAGATTACACCATTTTTTTCATCAGAATACCCCATCAGTCCTTCTGATGAACCACAGTTGACACAGGAAAAGCTCTCTGGATATTCTCCATTGATGACCATGGCACGCATTTCATAAATATAGCGGATCAGCTTCCTGTTTACCCGGCCATGTTCCAGTGCCTTCAGTGTTACATATAGCAGCTTTAGCAGTTCTTTTTCATCGTTATTCTCTCTTGCATAATAATCGGCAAATTCCAGAAAATACATACCATAATAAGCATTTTCAAAGTCCAGTGACAGCTTCTCGAAGTACTGATCGATCTGTGCCTGATAAATATTATAAGAAGACCTTCCTTCGAAACATTCAAAAGTCCCGTAGCAGAATGGATTTGCCGCTGCCATCATCGGACTGTTCTGTCTCCGGGCACCCTTGGCAAATCCACTGATTTTCCCTCGTTCTTTTGTCAGCAGAACAATGCGCTTATCATATTCTCCCACCGGAAGCGCAGAAAGGACCATTCCGGTCAGCATTATTTTGTCACTCATCTGGTCACCGTATGTTCCTTTCTTACGATTTAATCCATCTCTTTTTTGTCGTATCCAAAGTTTTTCATCAGGAAATCGCTGTCTCGCCAGTCTTTCTTTACCTTTACCCAAAGCTGCAGATTGACTTTCGCTTCCAGCATATTCTCGATGTCACGTCTTGCTTCAGAGCCAATACGCTTCAGCATGGATCCGCCTTTCCCGATGATAATTCCCTTATGGGAATCCCGTTCACAGATAATGGTAGCATCAATATCAAACATACCGCCGCCTTTTCGTTCCTTCATCTGATCAATGGCCACTGCTATTCCATGAGGAATCTCCTCATCCAGACAGCGAAGCGCTTTTTCCCGGATCATCTCTGCTACAATCTGCCTCTGCGGCTGATCGGTAACGGTGTCTTCATCGTAAAACATCGGTCCATATGGCAGATACTTAAAGATCTGATCCAGCACAGTGTCCAGATTCTGTGCGCGAAGCGCTGAAACTGGAATAATCTCCGCAAAATCATAAACTTTGCGATAGGTATCCATATATTTGATGATTTCTTTTTTATCTACTGTATCTACTTTGTTGATAATGAGAATCACGGGTGTGTTTGTTCTCTTTAACTGTTCCACAATGTGGCGCTCTCCGGCTCCGATAAAGGTGCTTGGTTCCACCAGCCAGAGGATCACATCTACCTCATTCAGGGTACGCTCCGCCACATTCACCATATATTCACCCAGTTTATTTTTGGCTTTATGAATACCCGGTGTATCCAAAAATACAATCTGTCCCCGTTCATCGGTATATACCGTCTGGATCCGATTGCGGGTGGTCTGCGGCTTATTGGATGTGATGGCAATCTTCTGTCCGATGAGATGGTTCATCAGTGTAGATTTTCCCACATTGGGACGTCCAATCAGCGTCACAAATCCAGATTTTGTCTTTGGTGTATTTCTTAATTCTTCTAAATTGATATTCATCTATGCTCCTTCTAACCACGAATCAGTGGTCGTACCTGGTCAAATAGTTCTTTTTCTGACTGAATCTTCTGTTCACCGCCAATGACACAGATATTGCCATGCTCCAGTACAACACGAAGCAATGGCTCCAGTGCGCGGATGCTTCTCTGACTGGCCCCAAGGATCTGATCCCGTTCTTTCTGCAGGTCTTCTTCTGTCACATGGCTCATCCAGGCATTCAGAGAACGATTGCCTTTGGCAGATGGATTCATCGGTGTATCGCTTTCACTGATGGTTCCGATGATATACTTACACATATCCCGCTCATCTACGGTAAAATTCTTCAGATAGTCTGAGATTCCCCTGTAAACATCCAGAGTACGTCCAAGATTCGGGTCACGGTAAGATACCAGATAGGTATCCCCGGTCTTTCCGAATCCACTCATACAGCCATAGGCTCCACCCTGTACACGGATATTGGTCCACAGATATTCATATCCCATAATGGTACGCAGAATACGCAGTGCCCCATTGTACTGGCAGCCATACTGGCGGAAATTACCTGCCAGTGCCACATACTGTACCTGAGATGCTGTCATCAGACCTTCGTTGGACTGCGGAATCAGAATGCTGTCAGAAGGTTGTTTTGTCTCATCGTTTTCAGTCTGATGCGGTAATTTTCCTCTTAAACGGCGAATCCGCTCTTCTACTTTCGGCAGCACTTCTTTTTCAGAAGTCAGGCTGACCATCAATCCTTCCTGTACCAGCAGGGCAGAAAGCAGATTTTGCAGGTTGTCCACAAGTTCACCTTTTTTATCCTCAAAATGTGTCTCAATGGATTCTACCAGCTCATACAGTGCCACTCCACCTGTCCGCTCATTAAAAGCAGACACTGGCGAAAAATGAGCCATCGCTCTGGTAGCAGCCGTAGAATGTCCGGCGCTTGTCAGTCTCACCTGCAGGCGGGACTTTAATCTGGCCAGGATCTCATAAAGCCGTTTCTCTTTCTCCAGACTGGAGGTAAAGAGAATCTCTTCGATCATATCAAATGCAAAATCGATCTTATCGTATAAGACTTTGGCTTTCATCTCAAAGGCAGACGCATAGTCACCTGGATTTGCCATATCTGCAAACACATCCGATACCGGATAGATTCCACCAGACTGGATATTGATCTCATTGCTCAATTCATGGAAATCATAATGCTGTGTATCCACCATCCCCAGTACACATTTTAAAATGCCCAGATAGGACAACTGCTGTGGACTTAACTTCTTTGCATCAAACATCACATTCAGATAGGCTATTCCATTGGTATCCAATTCATGATGAAGCAACAATGTTCCATCCACATTGATTGGATGATTGTAGATCGGTGCCGTCTCTTTTCGAATATCTGAAAGCTGAAGCAACGGAATCTTCTCTAATTCTTCTTTGGTAGAAGGTGTCTCCTGGAATGCACGCAGCTTCTTTGTCTTCTCGATCATCTGCTGTATCTCATCCTGGGAAAGAGACGCTTTATAAGCAGCCAGTTTTTCTTTTACCTTTTCTTCTTCCCTGTCTGTCAGTCCTTTTTCCGGATGCATGACGATCAGGGATGCATGGGCATTATCCAGCAGATACTTCTGAATCAGTTCTTCATAGTATCCGGTTCCAAGTTTGCTCTTTAAGAAGTCACAGCTCTGAATCTGTTTCAGATACAAAAATGGTTCTTTCTCATCATAAAGCCAGCTGTCAAAAGCATCAATGCCATACATCAGCCCCTTCGGGAAATGTCCGAAATCGGCCTCACGAAGCTTGAATTCCAGATTGTTGATACCAGCCAGAATGGAGCGTTCTTCCAGACCTTTTTCCACCTGCTCCTGAAGAACAGTGCGAATAATGTGGACAAACTGTTCTTTTTGTTCCGGGTTGCTGTTCCTTGCAATCACAGAAAAGTACGGCTGGCGTACCCCACTGTCATAGCTGCCCTCAATATCTTTTCCTACTGCTGCATCCAACAATGCCTGCTTCAGTGGTGCACCAGGTGCTTCCAATAACACATATTCTACAATAGACATTGCTGCGGAAAGATCTGCATCCAGTACATCTCCCACGGACCAGTTATAAGCCAGATACGTATTGTCTTCTTCCTCTTCCAAATTGGAAATTGAATACGTCTTATCCAGTTCTTTCACTTTAGCAAAAGCCGGCTGCATAGTGATCTCTGATTCCACCTGATCTGCATCAAACTTACTTAAATATTCCAGGTCCAGCCAGGAAAGTCGTTCTTCCATATCCATATCTCCATACAGATATATATAGCTGTTAGATGGATGATAATATTTTTTATGAAATGCAAGAAATTCTTCATAGGAAAGATCTGGAATATTCTTCGGATCACCACCTGATTCGATTCCATATGGGGTATCTGGATATAAGGAATTCAGAATCTCCCGATCCAGGACATCATCTGGTGAAGAGAATGCCCCTTTCATCTCGTTATATACTACTCCGTTATAGATGATCTCATCTTCCGGCTTTTCCAGTACATAACTCCATCCTTCCTGACGGAAAATCTCTTCTTTGGTGTAAATATTCGGATAGAAAACTGCATCTACATAGACTTCCATCAAATTACAGAAATCCTGCATATTGCAGCTGGCAATCGGATACATCGTCTTATCTGGATAGGTCATGGCATTTAAAAATGTATTTAATGATCCCTTAGCCAATTCTACGAATGGATCCTTCGATGGGAACTTTCTGCTCCCGCATAATACACTGTGCTCCAGAATATGTGCGACACCTGTACTGTCAGCCGGCGGTGTGCGAAACGCAATGTTAAATACTTTATTTTCATCTTCATTTTCCAGAATCATCACCCGTGCCCCGCTTTTTTTATGAATCAGCAGGGTGCCTGTGGATTTGATATCTGCGATCTCTTCTGTTTTAATTACATCATATTGTGGCAAACTACGAAACATGCCTGTGCCTCCGATCTTATATCGTTACTCTTCGCTGAAAGTAACTTTTTTCTCAGTATATCCACTTTTTGCGAAAACTGATGGCTAAAAGCCCTGATGTCTATTATAAGGGGGACGATGTCAAAAGTCAAAGCAAAACGGGCAACGCCACAGTGGCGATGCCCGTCTTATTATTTATGAAAACGAATTTTCATCACTCTATTCTGCTTTTGCTCCGTGGAGTGCAATCAGTTTGTTCAGATATTCATATCTTTCTTCGTTGCACTTCTGGTTCTTAGCGAAGAGTTTTGCAGCTCTTTCTGGATTAGCACGTTTCAGAGAATTGTAACGAACTTCTCCATTCAGGAATTCATCGTATCCTGTGTAATCAGGAGCCTTGGAATCCAGGCTGAACTTGTTCTCTGCTTCTGGGTTGAAGCGGAACAGATGCCAGTAACCTGTCTTAACTGCAAGTTCTTCTTCTGTCTGAGCTTTGCTCATACCTTTCTTGATACCATGGTTGATACATGGAGCGTATGCAATAATCAGTGATGGTCCTGGATAAGCTTCAGCTTCTGCGATTGCTTTTACGCACTGGTTGTAATCAGCACCCATAGCGATCTGAGCTACATATACATATCCGTAAGACATAGCGATAGAAGCCATATCTTTCTTCTTCACTTCTTTACCTGCAGCAGCGAACTGTGCAATAGCACCTGGCTGTGTAGACTTGGAAGCCTGTCCACCTGTATTAGAGTAAACTTCTGTATCGAATACCATTACGTTGATATCCTGTCCACTTGCCAGTACGTGGTCAACTCCACCGAATCCGATATCGTATGCCCATCCGTCACCACCGAAGATCCACTGGGATTTCTTAGCAAGGAAGTCTTTGCTCTTCAGAATATCCTGAGCTTTTTCGCATCCGCAAGCTTCCAAAGCAGCGATCAGCTTATCTGTAGCAGCACCGTTGGTAGCACCAACTGCAAATGTATCCAGCCATTCCTGACCGGCAGCTTTGACATCTTCCTTATCTGTAGCAGCAATCAGAGCTTCTACTTTTGTCTTCAGACCGTCACGAAGTGCTTTCTGAGCGAGTAACATACCGTAACCGAATTCAGCGTTGTCTTCGAACAGAGAGTTAGACCATGCAGGACCCTGTCCCTTAGCGTTTACAGTGTAAGGTGTAGATGGTGAAGAGTTACCCCAGATAGAGGAGCATCCTGTTGCGTTTGCAACATACATTCTGTCACCGAACAGCTGTGTGATCAGTTTTGCATAAGGTGTTTCACCACAACCAGCACAAGCGCCTGAGAACTCAAGCAGTGGCTGTTTGAACTGAGAACCTTTTACTGTATTTTCTTTGAATTTAGCAACAACATCTTCTTTGACTGGAAGAGTTACGCCGTAATCGAAGAACTTCTGTTCTCCTTCGTTTGCTTCCATGTTTGCCATAGTAAGGGCTTTGTTGCCTTTCTTTCCTGGGCAGACATTTACACAGGAGCCACATCCTGTACAGTCAAGTGCAGATGTAACGATAGCGAACTTGTAGTCAGCCATACCTGTCATTGGAAGCGTCTTCATTCCTTCTGGAGCTGCAGCAACTTCTGCTTCAGTCATTGCTACCGGACGGATAACTGCGTGTGGGCAGACATATGCACATCTGTTACACTGGATACAGTTTTCCTGATTCCATACTGGAATATCTACTGCGATACCACGTTTTTCGTATGCAGCTGTACCGGATGGTGTAGAACCATCTACGTAATCCTTGAATGCAGATACTGGCAGGTTGTTACCTTCCTGAGCACTTACTGCATGCTGGATTGTGTTAACGAAGTCAAGTACTTCTTTTGTTCCTTCTGTAGCATCTTTTGCGATGATGTCTTCTTCTTCTGCTGTCTTCCAGCTTTCTGGAACCTGGATTTCAACAACCTGTTTTGCACCAGCATCGATTGCATCGTAGTTCATCTGAACAATTGCATCACCCTTACGTCCGTATGTTGCTTTTGCAGCAGCCTTCATAAGGTCGATAGCCTGCTCTTCCGGAATGATGTTAGCCAGTTTGAAGAATGCAGACTGAAGTACAGTGTTGATACGCTGTCCAAGTCCGATCTCTTTACCAATCTTGATACCATCGATTACGTAGAACTTGATGTTGTGGTTAGCAATGTAGCTCTTAACCTGTCCTGGCAAATGATGTTCAATACCTTCCATATCCCATGGGCAGTTCAGAAGGAATGTACCACCGTCAACCAGCTCCTGTACCATGTTGTACTTACGTACATAGGATGGATTGTGACATGCTACAAAGTTTGCACGGTGAATCAGGTATGTAGATTTGATTGGTGTCTTACCGAAACGCAGGTGGGACATTGTAACACCACCGGATTTCTTTGAGTCATAATCAAAGTAAGCCTGAGCGTACATATCTGTGTTATCACCGATGATCTTGATGGAGTTCTTGTTAGCACCTACAGTACCGTCAGCTCCCAGACCCCAGAACTTGCAGTTGATAGTTCCTTCTGGTGTAGTAACCAGTGGAGCGCCCAGTTCCAGAGACAGATTTGTAACATCATCGTTGATACCGATTGTGAATTTTTCTTTTGTTGTGTTTTCGTATACAGCTACGATCTGAGCTGGTGTTGTATCTTTGGAACCAAGTCCGTAACGTCCGGTAAATACTGGAGTGGATTCGAATTTTGTTCCTTTCAGAGCTGCAACAACATCAAGGTACAGAGGTTCACCCATAGCACCTGGCTCTTTTGTTCTGTCAAGAACAGAGATACGTTTTACAGTCTCCGGAATAGCTGCTACCAGTGCTTCAGCGGAGAATGGTCTGTAAAGACGAACTTTAACAACACCGACTTTTTCTCCCTTAGCCATTAAGTAGTCAATTGTCTCTTCGATTGTATCACATACAGAACCCATAGCGATGATCACGTTCTCAGCATCTTCAGCTCCGTAGTAGTTGAACAGCTTGTAGTTTGTTCCAATCTTAGCGTTTACTTTGTCCATGTATTCCTGTACGATTGCCGGCATAGCATCGTAGTATGGGTTACATGCTTCTCTTGCCTGGAAGAAGATATCCGGGTTCTGAGCTGAACCTCTCTGGCATGGATGATTTGGATTCAGAGCATGATTTCTGAATGCTTCTACTGCATCCATATCTACCATATCTTTCAGGTCTTCGTAATCCCATGTCTCAATCTTCTGGATCTCGTGTGATGTACGGAAACCATCGAAGAAGTTAATGAAAGGAATACGTCCTTTGATTGCTGCACAGTGTGCAACTGGTGTTAAGTCCATAACTTCCTGTACGGAAGATTCACACAGCATAGCTGCACCTGTCTGACGACATGCGTAAACATCAGAATGATCTCCGAAAATAGAAAGTGCATGGCTGGCAAGTGCACGAGCGGATACGTTGAATACGCCCGGGAGCTGTTCACCAGCGATCTTGTAAAGGTTAGGGATCATAAGAAGCAGACCCTGTGAAGCTGTATAAGTAGTTGTCAGAGCACCTGCTGACAGAGATCCGTGTACAGCACCTGCTGCACCTGCTTCAGACTGCATTTCTGTAACCTGAACTTCCTGTCCGAAAATGTTCTTTCTGCCCTGGGTTGCCCATTCATCTGTAGCTTCTGCCATAACAGATGAAGGTGTGATAGGGAAGATAGCCGCTACATCGCTGTATGCATAAGAAGCATGAGCTGCTGCATGGTTACCATCCATGGTTTTCATTTTTCTTGCCATTGGTTTGTTCCTCCTTATTTTATTGATCCGGGAATCGGATCATATTACCATATGAGTATCATATGTACAGAACTTCAGACCATCTTTGGGGAGTTACGCCTAAAATTCCTCATATGGCTTTATAATAGCATATTTTTCGAGATTTGTCTATTTGACGAACGGTAAAATGTGTATCTTTTTTGATACAGCTTTACGCTGGATTCTGTCCGGCATCATAGATGACTTTGATTTTTCCATTTTCGATTGCCTGAATAAAGATCGGTACCAGATTCGGATCAAACTGTTTTCCCGCCTCTTCTTTCAGTATGCCCAGTACTTTTTCCAGAGGCTGTGCCTGTTTATAGCAGCGCTTTGATATCATCGCATCAAATGCATCGGAAATCCCCAGTATTCTGGCTGAAAGCGGAATATCTTCTCCCGCAATTCGCCTTGGATAGCCTTTTCCATCGTAACGCTCATGATGACCGATCACTGCCGGTATTACATAATTTAATGACGGCAGATGCCGGATAATTTCAATGGAACTTTCCACATGCCCTTTCATAATCTCATATTCTTCCTCAGTCAGTCTGCCTGGTTTCGAAAGAATCTGTTCCGGAATTCCGATTTTTCCCACATCATGCATCAGTGCCGCCTGTCGGATGATCTCCACAAATTCTTCATCTAGTCCCATTTCTGAAGCAAGGCTTGTCGCATAGTACATTACATTGTTCGAATGGCTGAATGTGTAGTGATCCTTTGCGTCAATTGCTGCCGTAAGTGCAAAAATCGTTGCATCATATTCCCGGTTTTTCTGCACATTGCTTTCTTCTTTGTTCTTCTTTTCCAGCTCTTTTTCCGCAATGTCATAGATATAAATGTTATTTTTTCCCTGATGTTTTACATGATACACCGCAAGATCTGCATTATCCAGAAGTTCTTTTTCCGTATGCGCCGCATAAGGAGCTACGCTGATCCCTGCACTGACCGTCAGCTGTTTTAAATGTACCATTTCCCCCTCCTGATGCATCTGTCTGATCTGATCACAGATGGATTCTACAAGAAGCTTTGCTGCATATACATCATATTTGGGAAGCAGTACCGCAAATTCTTTTCCGCCATAACGTGCCACGATCCCGCTGCTGCCTGCGCTTGCCCGGATAATGTCTGCGATTCTTCTAAGCGCTGTGTCTCCTGCTTTCATTCCATATAACTGGTTATACAGCTTGAAATCATCTACATTCAGCATAGCCAGTACCATTGTGCCTTCTTTGTTTTCTTCAAAGGTCTCATGGAGCAGTTCGTAAAAATATTTTCGATTGTACAGACCGGTCAGTTCATCTGTTCTCGCCTCTTCTGATATCTTTTCATACAGACTGGCATTTTTGATTGCAATGGATGATATCGTCGCCACAGAGTTTAAAAAGGCACGATCCTGTGAACCGACTTTTTTATGTTTTTCCTTGTCCGATAAAAAGACGACTCCGATCAGTCCGTCTTCATTTTTCAGTCCTATGCACCACTGTGCTTTCAGATTCTTCAGCTGCTGCTTTTCTGATTCCCACATGGATTTAAATTCAACCGTATGGTAAAACTCATCCAGACTGGTACATTCTTCATTTTGCCGCATCCATCCGATTAACGGATTGTCTGTTTTCATCTGAAAGGAACGGTCATGAAGCGGGTTATTGCTGTACATCATCTGATATCCCTGTTCTCCGGAAGCAATGCAGATATAAACTGTTTCAATATGGCATCCTTTTCGAATGACTTCCACCAGTTCCTGCAGGACATTTTTCATGCTCAGGCTTTTGGATACAGATGTGTTAAATTCCCGCAATACCTCTGCCTGATAAGCCTCATCCCGGACAATTGTATTGCTGATGACATGTTTCCACACTTCCATAAGAATCCATACGCAGAGCATAAAGATCGCAGAATAAATCACCATGTAATAATCTTCTCTGCCTGGAAGCACCTGCTCCATTCCGCTTCTTAAATACGGAGTTAAAAACCAAAACAACAGTACAGAAATCAGGAAACCAACCACCGTACAGGCTGTCTCTGAAACCAGCAGGGTCACCTCAAACAGATTCCGCTGTGCCAGTGCGTATACCAGGAAAAATGCATTGATCAGACCTGCAAGAATATCAATCGGGAACCCTGCAAACACTGGAAGCATTAATGCAATATTGCCTCCCAGTACGATCACAATTCCGGCAATCACAATATTCATCTGTCTGGCATACTTTCGATTCTTTTTTCTGCACTGTATCAGATTATACAGCGTATGAATGACCACTATTCCTGCTGCCGCAAAAAATATCACTGATTTCCAGTCGATTTTGTCATATACAAACCGGATATTCTCACCACTGTGAACAATCACTGGCCAGTGAAACAGAATTCCGTCAGGAATATTCAGTAAAAATAATCCACCCAGCATGACTGGATAAATATATTTTTCTATGCTGCCTTCTTTTTCTGCCATTGCATTTACCAGCAAATAATAGGCATATGGAAGGCATAACAGGCCAAGCAATGATACGTGGTACCAGAAAATATAATTTGGCCATAACAGTGCTCTCATGAAACAGGAGCCGCCGGTCCAACATGTCATAGAAAGAAGTGCAAGAAGGAAACTGTTTACGATCTGGTTCCTTTTTGCTGCGAGAAAAATCAACATCATTGCCACATAAATGAAAAGTGCAATTGCTGATATGTATCCATAGCTGTCCATTCATTCACCTCATTTTTCTCTCATATTCTCTCAATTACGATTCTGCCCTTTCAGCAGATCCCGCAAGTCCGTGAGCGAAGGTCGCATATGACGTATTTTTCGTCCATATGTCTCTTCAAATGTACGGAAGGTTCCACAGCGAAGCACCGTCACATGAAGCGGATCCATTCCGAGAATTTTTTTCAGATCACGATAATCCTGATCAATATATTTAAAATAAGTTGTCATCAATTCTTTTAAGATGTCTGCTGATACAGCCGAATGTTCCAGCGACTGTCGTTTCATCTCTACATAAATATGGAGATACGGTCTGGACTGTTCCGTCAGCTCTTTCATCGCAACCCAATTTTCTATCTGAAGCCCGGATAGCTGAATCACATTGTTGATTCCTGTCTCTGAGATTCTGGTAAATCCTGCAATGTCAATGATATCCGGCACACGGTCAATATACTCAAAGCGGGGAATTCGTGTATCATCTTCGCTGTTTGTCAGACCTGCACACCGATACATATCTCCCACACGGTAACGGGCAAATGCTCCGCCCTTCAATACCGTAAGTACAATCTCGTAACTTTCTCCTTCTTCTACTTCATCCATCAGACAGGTCTGTGGCTGGTACTGTGGATCTTCCAGCATTTTCTCCATGTCCTTTTCTCTGATAAATTCATAAAAACAGGTATCCGGGAAAAAGTACATTCCATTTCTGGTCCAGGTCTCTGTTCCGATGATGGAGGGTTCTGTCCCTGCAAATAATTCCATCGGCCGGACTCCCCACAATTTTTCCAGATCATCTTTATAATATCGGTTATCTGTTCCCGCCACCATAAACCCTTTCAAACCAAACAGATCTTTTGGCAATACCTGGCGTTTTTCTTTTTTACATTTTATTTTCGCCTTCAGCATTCTGAATACCATCTTGGGACGGCATTTCAGAAATCCTGTAATCCCTCCTCCGGAGGATGAACCGGAAAAGCTCTGACTTACTGCATACGCTACACTTCCGAGTCCGAAAAAATATTCTACGTCCTGCTTCATAGCCAGCTTGAACCCAAGCTTGTTTCTCTCACTGAAAGATAAATCCTGCGCCTGCGCCACATTAGGCAGGAAACGGATATCCACCTCTTCATTCAGGGCCAGCGGAAACAGTCCGGTTGCAAACGGAAGCGGAGCCAGCGCATAAAGAATCTTATCCGTATTTTTTACAGTTACCTCTCCCTTTTCCGTACTGGATGCCAGAATCAAGCAGGCACATACATTAGTGCGGTAAGTATCCAGCATTCCTCTGGTATAAGGTGCCAGTTTGATTGGATGTTTGCCGCCCTCCCAGGTGGTCTGAATCCAGATGATCGGATTCCCCGGCAGCATATCTGCTCTTTTCTGTAACAGGATATCTGCATAATCATCATAGGTGGTCAGAGGCACTGTCTTCCTGAATTCATCAATGGTCTGCGGATGTTTTCCCTTTAAAATGGACTGTCCCAGAGGACTGTTGCTCCAGAGCTGAATCTGTTCCTCCATCAGCCTTCTCTGAATCTGCATATATTGTCCCATATCCAGATCCAGAAATCCACAATATTCGCTCCATATTTCCGCATATTTTTCTTCCTGTAATTTTTCTTTCAGATTCATCTATGTTTTCCCTTTTGTTTGTAATCTTTGATGCAGGTTCGGATACTTTCTTTATCTGGTATCAAAAACGGAGTCTTTCTGCGATACTCCCTGTAATTCTGAAATGTTACCGGAAATATCAGCATATCCTGATAAATAACATAACACAGATTGCAGACTGTCACAACCACTGCGTAACCCAACGTCGCAATATTCCACTTATACCATGCACAAATGCCAAGAACTGCCGCCAGCCATAATACTCCAGGATGTCTGCATAATGCATACATTTTTTCTGTACAGGCATTTCTGCTTTCCGATTCTTTCAGATAGGTTTCATCAAATGGAATCGCAAAAAATAAAGTATAGACCAGCAATCCCACAGCCAGCAGAAAAGCAGCCAGAAAAACAGCAGTCTGCCAGACTTCCCATGTGATATTTCTCTTTTGCTGTATCAGACATCCCACTGCTGAAACAGCCAGTACTGCTGTACCAAGTCCAAAAAATCTCTGTACAACTCTGTTCTTTCGATGGATACTGTTCCAATCGTAAATAAAAAATAATACAAAGGCTGCTACAGCCATCAGATTCCACTCCATGTTGCTCTCCGGTTTTTCAATTATTTTCCAGTTTGTTAAGATTTATTTTCGAATTGAAACAAACTTTGGACACAACTTCTTTTTATACTGTAAACATCAAATGAAGCCGTTGCGGTACAAAGCTAGCATGTGTTGTGACGGCTCCGACTAAAAACGATCTTCCATAGCAGGACAAATACCTGATGTTTTATGATCCTTTTATTTTTTAACTTTATCATAAACCTGGAAGTTTACATATACATTCATAATTTCTCTCTCCGGCGGTCAGGTAACTGATCGCCACTTTTTATGATGGTGCCATAAATTACACCAGCGTGTACTCCAGCATTTCATAATGCAATCTGCTGCCTTCCATGATCTCTGCCGGAAGCAGTGCTCTTGCCACCAGCTTTAGCTCTCCGTTCTCTTCATCCACTCTTCTTAAATGAGCATAGTCCCCATCAATCATTTCTACAATATAATCACAGATTAACATTTGTGCTTTCCCTTCTTTCGTACTTTTCATATCCAAGCATTTCTCCATACCACGGATGAATCATGGCACACTGTGTGAATCCATTCTTCTCAAACAGGCGCTGCATACTTTTATTCTTCTGTCCAGTATCTCCACGCATACAATGGCACTGTTCATAACACCACTGTATACATTTGGATGCGATTCCCTTTCCGTATGCTACAACAGCAATCCGATGCAGCACTCCATAAGGCTTCGGACTTGTCCATTCACCACTGACAGATGTCTCATAATCCTGTTCTTTTCCAATAAAGAAAACAAATACCGCTCCGATCTTACCATCTTCTTCATATACATAAAGCTGATTCTTTTCCAGATCTTCCTGAAGGATTTTCTTCTGTGGATATCCGTCTCCCCACTGTTCTTCATTGCCATTGGCCGCCATAAAAGCCCGGGCAGCTGCATAGATCTCCATAATCTGTTCCAGCTCATTCTGACATGCATGGCGTATCGGTTCTATTTTCTTCATCCTGTTCGCTCCAAATTTCTCTATCTAATATCTTTTCATTTCTCAGTATATACAAGAATGATTTTCTTCGCAACTATATTTCATATCCTCTCAGCATTTTCGAAAATAAGACAACCATCCTTCTACTCACAATGAAGTCTGGTTGTCTTATTTTAATTAATCTCTTCAATATCGTATGGTGTACTCTGATATACGTAGAAATTCAGCCAATTGGAATACAATAACTGCCCCGTAGCTCTCCAGGTGATCGGAGGTACTTTCGTCGGGTCATTATCCGGGTAATAATTTACCGGTACGTCCACCGTGGTCAGGCCCTTTTTCATGTCTCTCTCATATTCCAGTGCCAGGGTGTCTCTGTCATACTCTGCATGGCAGGTCACAAAAAACTGACGGCTGTCTGTCGTCTTGGCAATCGCCAGGCTGCCTGTCTCCGTTACTGCCATAACTTCCAGTTCCGGTATCGCTTCTACATCTGAGAGGCGCACATCGGTTGCTCTGGAATGTGGAGCCAGGAAATTGTCATTAAATCCGCGAAACAGTGGAGAAGTCTCCTTGCGAATTTCATGGGAATAGATTCCAAACAATTTCTTTGGCATATCCAGTTTCTCGATTCCATAATGATAATACAGACCTGCATAAGCTCCCCAGCAAAGATGAAAGGTACAGTGTACATGAGTCTTGGACCATTCCATAATCTTGCACACTTCATCCCAGTACAGAGTCTCTTCACAAGGCACATAATCCAGTGGTGCTCCGGTAATGATCATCCCGTCATAGCGACGGTTCCTGATCTGATCGAAGGTATAATAGAACTGCTGCAGATGATGGATATCCGTATGAGTAGAAGTATAACTGGCCGTCTGCAGGAAATCCACCTGAATCTGAAGCGGCGTATTGGATAACATACGCAACAACTGCGTTTCTGTCACAATCTTGGTCGGCATCAGATTCAAAATCAGCAGATTCAATGGTCTGATATTCTGATGCATCGCACGATACTCTGTCATCACGAATATATTCTCTGATTCCAATATATCATGTGCTGGCAGGGCATCTGGTATACGTATTGGCATAATGGGTATTCCTCCTGTAAAAAACGATAAGAGCACCTCTTCTGAAGGTTCCAGCCTTCAATGAAGCACTCTTATAGTTGTATCATTTTTCTTTTCTTTTTGCAACTGCCCTGTAATGGTTCTGTCTGTTTTGACAGATTTTCTAATGGATTTTCGGACCTCTTCATCCTCCCAGAACAATTCATCCAGTGTCTTATCCAGGGTCCTGCAGATTGCCCTGCAAAGTCTGATGGTCGGATTGTAATCTCCCTTTTCAATGGCATTAATGGTCTGTCTTGACACATTCACAGCATCTGCCAGTTCCTGCTGGGACAGATCCTTTGCCGCCCTGGCAGCCTTTAATCTCAGATTTTTCATCGTTTCCGGCTCACCATCCTATTCTTCTGTCTCACACATTTTTTTCTTAATCAGCATAATCAGAAGCATCACCATCAGTAATATGGCACATCCCATATTCACACACCGATAATTTAACCTTCCATTACTGAACATTTCTCCGCTTCGCAGATTCTGAATGCCGGCAATCAGATTAATCGCTGTTACAACAACCAAAAATCTGACATATCGACTGGTATTGGCGTGAAGTCCAAAATATGCTTCCTTCCAGATGCTGCATCCGGCAAATACTCCTACACTTAAGAATAACACCAGAAACATTGGCGTAGCATCATCTGCAAAAAAATGGATATTTAAGATATCTAATACCGAGCAAACCACCACAGCAGACACTGCTGTCAAAAAGCCATATTTATAAGCCATCCCCTGGGCAATCTTCTGCATCTCATCATACTCTGGCATCTTACCATTTCTTTTGTATAGGATACGTTTCACCATACCAACCACCAAAATTGCCAGTACTAATCCTGTTACAAATCCAATTGCATGTTCATTCATGATCCTTCCCTCCTGATTTTATAATCCGAATCTTATTCGTTTTCTTTGATACTCACATTTTATTCTCATTGCAGTGCTTTGTCAAGTATATATTACATAATGTTTTGTTTTTATGTCATTAAGAATATTTTATCTAACAAAAAAGAGTGTGGAATACAGGATTTCTCCTGTTCTCACACTCTTTTTAATACCTGTTTTTCAATTCTCAGGAAGCTTCTGTTTCTGTTTCGCTTTCACTTTCGCTTTCAGTCTCAGATTCTGTCTCAATTTCACCATCACCATATAGAATAGAGGTCAGCTTCTCTACCGTGGCATTCATATCATTTGGCACTAGAATCTCATTCTGAGATGTATATTCTCCATCATACGGAATATGTTGCTGCTGGATGTCATAATTCATCCAGGTGCCAATCTGCATGATCAGACCAATCATCTCAAATTCCGGAATATCATGGGTGATATATGGCATCACACCTTCAATCGTATCGGAAAGAGAAGCAAAGTCTCCGTTCTGAGCCTTTTCCGCAATGGCCAGCAATACATTTCTCTGACGCTGGGTACGACCAAAGTCACTGCCTTTTCCAGTATAACGATTTCGGGCATAGCCTACCGCCTGATAACCATTCAAATGCACCTTCCCCGCTTTTTTTATATAATACGGTTTTGGATCCACCCCATTGTCTTCGCACATGCAGGTAATATAGTCATTCGCTGTTACCCGCTCGTCTTCGTCAATCTCCAGATCCACTCCACCTAATGCATCTACCACATCAATCATGGCATTAAAATCTACCATCGCATAATTGTCAATCTCAACATGATAATTTTCTTCCAATGTCTGAATTGTCAGCTCTGGGCCGCCATTCGCACAGGCTGCATTCAGTTTACGTACTCCAACTCCCGGAATATCTGCATACAAATCTCGCAGAAATGAAGTGAGATACACCGTCTTTTTCTCTTTATTTACCGTTACCAGAAGAACTACATCAGAATTGCCATTCCAGGACTCATCCCGCCGATCTACGCCAAGAAGTAAAAGGTTATACGTATCTTTTTGGGAGAAAAACTGCTTCGCCATTTTTCCCAGCATACTGCTTTCTTTTTTCTCTGTTGTTTTCTGTACAGAAGAAGATCTGAATGAAGATGAGATAAGAGTTCTTGAACTGTCTCCTTCTTCCGTTTCTGGTGCACTGCTTACCGCCACCGCCGACGCATTGTGTATCTTCTGTGCCGCTGTGGAGGAATGGGATACTTCTGTTGATGTCCGTACTTCAACGTCCTGTTTTTCTCCTTCTTTTGCCTTCTTCTCCGTGTTGGCAGCGGCCACATAGGTGCCACGTCTTACATAATTGGACTTATCATAGAATTTCATTTTGAAAACGCTGTAGGCAGAACCAGCCGCTCCTACTACCAATACTACTAATATCAGACAAACGATTGCTGCAATTTTTCTTTTACTTCTCTTTTTGTTCTTCTTCTCCATCTTATGACCTCACAAACTCTTTCTCATTTGCAACTTCTGTTATTCTGTCATCTCTGTCTCGTCCGTGTTTTTCGTCTCAGTTTCACTGTTCTCTCCGTACAATGCCTGATTCAGTTTCATAATCGTATCTGTTCAGTACCTTCACAGACAGTGGGTTCTGAACAATTACACACAATCTTTCTGTATTATATCTTGGTTCTTTTTCAAATACAAGTGGGCTTTTTGCTTACTTTACACAAAAAAAGACAGTTTCTGCACTTTGCACAGATACTGTCTTTTTTCTTATCTTTTTTTATGAATTCTCCATTGCTCTTTCGTGAGCTTTTTCTTTATAATGATGGGTTTCTTCCAGCATCATATCCTTCACCTTCATCAGTCGGATCTGAGAAGAACGTTCATTTTCACCCAGCTTCATGGAAATATACTTGATATTTTCCTGTGCTTCCGGAATGATGACATGCTCCAGCGCGTTTACTCGTCTTCTGGTTTTCTCGATCTCCGCTGACATCAACTGGCAGGCTTTTTCACTCTCTGCAAGTTTCAGCATATCTGGCAGCACATCTGCCAGAGACTTTACTGCACCATCCAGGTCACTGGAAGTAAAAGCAAAACCATAAGAATAGATATCATTGGCATCTGCGGTTCTGGTCTTGTACTCCAGCACCGGGATGTCTACACTCATGACGTTCTTCTTGTCCACTTCCAGATAAACTTCCTGCTTCGGTGTCATCAATGCAGTCTTCAATGTCGGTTCTGACATTCCTGCTTTGGCAATGACGAAGTTGGTGTTTGCAGAACGGATGCCGGCTTCTACCTTCAGACGCAGTTCCATGTTCTCACGGACAAGGTCCAGAAACTGTCTCATCAATTCATCTCGCTTATCCTTCAGGAGCTTATGTCCGCGAACTGCTGTCTTCAGCTTGTTCTTTTGTCTGGTCAGTTCCATACGGGTAGGATTTACCTGTGTAGATGCCACTTTGCATTCACCTTCCTTCCAAGTTCATAATGCGATTTACTGTTTTCCATAGTACATATCGAGGTATTTGTCATCGATACGTTTCAGCTCGCTTCTCGGAAGAATGGACAGCAGTTTCCATCCAATATCCAGTGTTTCTTCGATATCACGGTTCGTATTGTAACCCTGAGATACGTACTCTTTTTCAAATGCATCTGCGAATTTTGCATAGATCAGGTCAATATCTGACAGAGCCGCTTCACCAAGAATAACCATCAGCTCTTTTGCATCTTTACCACGGGAATATGCAGCAAACAACTGGTTCATGGTATTGGCATGGTCGGCACGGGTCTTTCCTTCACCGATACCTTTATCTTTCAGTCGTGACAGAGATGGCAGTACGTCGATCGGCGGTGTTACACCTCTTCTGTAAAGATCTCGGCTTAAGATAACCTGTCCTTCGGTAATATATCCGGTAAGGTCAGGGATTGGATGAGTCTTATCATCCTCCGGCATGGTCAGGATCGGGATCATGGTGATACTTCCGTCTTTGCCTGCCTGACGTCCTGCTCTTTCATACAATGTTGCAAGGTCAGTGTACATGTATCCAGGATATCCACGACGTCCAGGAACTTCCTTACGTGCGGCAGATACTTCACGAAGGGCATCTGCGTAGTTGGTGATATCTGTCAGGATAACCAGAACGTGCATGCCTTTTTCGAAAGCAAGGAATTCTGCTGCGGTCAGGGCCATACGTGGTGTTGCGATACGTTCTACCGCCGGGTCATTGGCCAGGTTCACAAACATAACGGTACGATCGATGGCACCTGTCTCTTTAAAGCTCTCTACGAAGAAGTTGGACTCTTCGAATGTAATACCCATAGCTGCGAAGACAACGGCGAACTGTTCATCTTTTCCGCGAACCTTTGCCTGTCTTGCGATCTGCGCTGCCAGCTGTGCATGTGGAAGACCAGATGCAGAGAAGATCGGCAGCTTCTGTCCACGAACCAGTGTGTTCAGACCATCAATAGCTGAAATACCAGTCTGGATAAACTCCTGCGGATAGCTTCTGGCCGCCGGATTCATTGCAAGACCATTGATATCACGGCGTTCTTCCGGAAGAATCTCCGGACCGTCATCGATCGGGCGGCCTACACCGTCAAATACCCGGCCCAGCATATCACTGGATACACCCAGCTCCATGCTTCGTCCAAGGAAACGTACTTTACTGTTTGATAAGTTGATACCTGTTGAACTTTCATATAACTGAACCAGCGCATCACTTCCGTTGATCTCCAGTACTTTACAACGTCTGGTTTCTCCATTGGCCAGCTCGATCTCTCCCAGTTCATCATATGCTACATCTTCTACACCCTGTACCAGCATCAAAGGACCTGCTACTTCCTGTATGGTTCTATACTCTTTTGGCATTCTACTGGTCCTCCTTTCCGCAAATGTTGGCAATTTCTACTGCAAGTTCTTTGTGGATTGTCTCATATTCTTTATCTACATCTGCTTCCAGCGTATATTTGTAACGACCAATTCTTTCACGAACAGCCATCTTCAAAATGTCATTGATGGATGCACCGCTGTTCAGTGCTTCCAGACTCTCGTTATAGAAATCCATAACCAGTTTCATCATATTGTGCTGTTTGTTCAGAGATGTATACGTATCTACTTCATGGAAGGAGTTCTGGTGCAGGAAGTCCTCACGAATGGATCTTGCTGCTTCCATCTTCAGACGGTCTGTCGGTGACAGTGCATCCATACCTACCATTTTTACAATTTCATCCAGTTCTGCTTCATCCTGCAGAAGACTCATCATGTCCTGACGCAGGCTCATCCAGTCCGGAGCTACATGCTCGTTGAACCATGGTCCCATGTCATCCAAATACAGAGAGTAACTGGTCAGCCAGTTAATGGCCGGGAAATGACGTTTATAAGCCAATGCGGAATCCAGTCCCCAGAATACCTTTACAATACGCAGAGTAGCCTGAGATACCGGTTCGGAAATATCTCCACCAGGAGGAGATACAGCACCGATAGCACTTAATGCGCCTTCTCTGCCTTCACTTCCCAGAGTGATGACATGACCGGCTCTTTCATAGAACTGAGCCAGACGGCTTCCCAGATATGCAGGGTAACCTTCTTCACCAGGCATTTCTTCCAGACGTCCGGACATCTCTCGAAGTGCCTCTGCCCAACGGGATGTGGAGTCTGCCATCAATGCTACGGAATAACCCATATCACGGAAATATTCTGCAATGGTAATACCTGTATAAATAGATGCTTCTCGTGCGGCAACTGGCATATCAGAGGTATTGGCGATCAGCACAGTTCTTTCCATCAGAGATTCTCCGGTTTTCGGGTCTTTCAGTTCCGGAAACTCATTCAGAACATCGGTCATCTCATTTCCACGTTCACCGCATCCGATATAAACCACGATATCTGCTTCTGCCCATTTTGCCAGCTGATGCTGAATAACAGTTTTACCGCTTCCGAATGGTCCAGGTACTGCTGCCACACCACCTTTGGCGATTGGGAACATACAGTCAACAACACGCTGTCCGGTTACCAGTGGCATATTCGGATGCAGTTTTTTCTTGTAAGGACGACCTTTACGTACCGGCCACTTCTGCATCATGGTCAGTTCCTTGTCACCATCTGCGGTCTCTAATACACAAATGGTCTGATCTACCGTAAATTCGCCTTCTTTGATCTCTTTTACTTTACCCTTCATAGTTGGAGGAACCATGATTTTCTGTTCTACAATAATGGTCTCCTGTACAGTACCCAGTACATCTCCACCGGATACTTCATCTCCGACTTTGGCAGTCGGAACAAATTTCCATTTTCTATCACGTTTTAATGCAGGTACTTCTACACCACGAACCAGGTTGTTGCTTCCGGTTGCTTTCATGATATCATCCAGCGGTCTCTGAATACCATCATAGATGCTGGCAATCAGACCAGGTCCCAGTTCTACGGAAAGTGGTTCTTCTGTAGATTCTACCGGTTCTCCCGGCTTCAGTCCTGATGTTTCTTCGTATACCTGAATGGAAGCCTCGTCACCGTGCATTTCGATGATTTCACCGATCAGTCGCTGGTTGCTGACACGTACCACGTCAAACATGTTCGCATCTCTCATACCTTCAGCGATAACCAGTGGGCCTGCCACTTTTTTAATCGTTCCTTTACTCATTGGACAATCACCTTTCTGAAGATTGATTTATTTGTTGTTTGAAAACAGAATATCGGATCCTACTGCGGTTTCTACAAACTTCTTGACATTTTCCACGCCTTTTCCGGTATTACCGGATACACCTGGAATCTGAATGATAGCCGGAAGAATCTGATCTTTATATTTATCAATTGCATGGGGTATTCTTGCTGCCCACTCCTCGGTAATATAGATCACTGCATACTTGGATAATACCAGCTGATGCAGCTGCTTTTCTGCTTCTTTTTCATCGGATAACGGATATGTGTCCAGACCTACTGCTGCAAAGCCGTAGATGCTGTCGTAATCACCCATAACTGCAATCTTATACATACATTTCCCTTACCCTTTCCCGGATGGAATCTTCCGGAAGGTTGTTGGCCTTTGCGGATAATATGATTCTTACCGTTTTGATCTCATTTTCCCTTGCCAGCACATAAGCTACCAGCGGCTCTACGGAAAATGGATTGTATTTCTGAGGCTTGATCGTCTGAATGATCTTATTATCACACCAGCGTTCAAATGCAGACGGTGATTCTGCCAGCGCTTCTGCGCCTCCTGCATATGCAGTTCCTGACAGATATTCGCAGATGGCATCTACACTGTTCAGTGCAGCTCTTGCCAGCGAATCAATGTTCAGGCTGTCACATTCTGCCATAGCCTTCTTCATAAATTCTAATGACTTTGCGGTCTTCTGTGAACGTACGGCAATCTTGATATCAGCTACCGCTACAGTATCCTCCGCATAGCTTTTCAGGATACCAGCTTTTGCTTTTTTTCCTGCTGCATAAATTGCTTCCAGTGTGGCTCTGTCAATAATGATATCGCACAACTGTCCGTCCCTGGTATGCATCAGTGTCTCGTAAGCCTCCTGGGCTGCCGCTGCCATATAATCCGGAAGTCTGGAAAAATCTTTTTCTGCAATGATCTTTTCCAGTTCCTCACCAGATGGTTCACAGTCTTCGTAATAAATACCTGGATGTTTTCCCTTTCGGCAGGTCTCTTTGATCGCTGCTTTCAGATTATGGAACTGATTCGGATAGGACAGTACATCAAATACTGACATATCAATGCCCATCTCACGCATCGTGTTCCAGGTCTTCTCCGTCTCTCTGTTCAGCATTGCATCTGCCTCTAACGGGGTATCACTGTCTCCCCAGCCCTTCTCAGCCAATACCTGCAGACAGTTTTCTTCTGTCGGGCAGGCAATCAGCTGTTCGATGACTGTCGCATTCAGCAGTGAAACTTCCAGTGCTCGTATTCTCGCAACCGCAAAGGTAAAATCTATATCTGACATATAAGTCCTCCTTTACTGGTTACGATTTAAGAAAATAATATTTTCTGTACAAGATCCTGGCATTCATCCTTCTTTGCATCAAACATTGCTTTGAATGAACAATTTTCTTCGATTCCGCCATAGGATAAAAGGAAACCTTTTTCTACTGTTGCCGGGGTCTTGGACAGAACCAGTGAACCGCCTTTTTTCTTTGCGATCTCATTTACTTCTGCCTCAAATCCTGCCGGTAACCTGACAAGATCCTGTGCATTCAGAGAAATTTCCCCTTTCTGAGGTGCTGCAAACTTTTCTACCATCTTTTTCAGTGTATCGAAATATTCTGCATCATCTTTCGCACAGAAAGTATCATAAGCTTTCTGAATCGTCTCAGCAATCAGCTCCTGCTTCGCAGCTAACAGCGCTGTTCTGCGTCTCAGATCTGCTGAGGATTTGACTCTTTCCTGATATCCCGCAAGATCTGCTGCTGATTTCTGTACAATCTCTGCAGCCTTTGCATCCGCTTCTGCTTCGGCTGCCGCTTTGATGCGGTCAGCTTCCGCTGCTGCTTCAGCTTTCTTACTGTTGGCGGAGGCATTTGCTTCTTCCAGAATCTGGCTCATCATTTTTTCTAATCCAGTCATTCCCTGTGCTCTCCTTTTCTCTATTTTATCTATTTACGTTCGCTCAGAACGCACACTCGAGAGCTTTGTTCTCTCGTTCCCGTTACGCTCATTATACAGGAATATTTGTTACTGCTAAGATAGAGATCAGCAGTGCCAGGATGGCGTATGTTTCTACCATTGCAGGGAACAGCATTGCTTTACCGAACTGATCCGGTTTCTTTGCTACGATGCCGATTGCAGCTACAGCAGTTTTACCCTGATGTCTTCCAGATACCAGACCAACGATACCGATTGGTAAGCATGCAGCCAGGATCATAAGACCAGTAGGAATATCAATTGCAGGGATAGATCCGCCAAGCAGACCGATCTGAGATAAAGTAATGAATGCTACCAGCAGACCGTAAATACCCTGTGTACCAGGAAGCAGCTGTAAGATCAGAACTTTTGCGAACTGAGAAGGATCTTCAGCAACTACTCCAGATGCTGCCTGACCAGCTACACCAACACCATAAGCAGAACCCATACCTGCAAGAATAACAGCCAATGCTGCTCCTAATAATGCAAAAACAACTCCTAAACTCATTCCATTAATCCTCCTTGATTTCTACATATTTTGTATTTTCTTTAAATGGTTCAAAAGGTTTGCCTCCGCCTTCATAGAACTTTCCGAAGAACTCTACGAACTGAAGACGGTTTGTGTGCACATAGGCACCTAAAAGGTTAATACCAAGATTTAAGGTATGTCCAACAATAAATACCAGGATGAACAGGATCGCTCCCATTACCCCACCGCCAAACATACTTCCCATCTGATTGACTACAGATGCGATAACACCGGTTGCCAGTCCCAGTGCCAGAAGTCTGGAATAAGAAAGTACATCACTGAGCCAGCCAGTAATATTGTAGAGCTCGTAAGCTCCCAGTGCCAGTCTCAGGCCAATGTTTTTCTTGTCTCTTGCTGCAAAGAACAAAAGTCCCAGGGCTCCGATGATCGCCAGTGCTTTTGCCAGCGTATTCATGAACGGAGAAAATGTTACCTGTGTCTGTGCAATGGATGCAAACAGACTGGATGGTATCAGCATCAGGATCAGACCGATCAGAAGCATATACCAGAAGACTACATCACAGATAAAGCCTGCCACATCTCCTGACTTCAGATAGCTGTATCCCTTCAGTCCAAGACCAAAGAACAGATGTACCACACCGACTCCCAGTGAGAATACCAGAAGCTTCATCGGATTATTCAATGGTACAAACCACAGTGCAGGTATCACTGATGTAGCAGCTGTTCTGCCAAAGAATGTTCTGGCTACCACATCGATCACATCGCCAAAATATCCTCCAAAAAGGACACCCCAGACAAATGTGGAGATACCACAGTAGCCAAATAAATGTAAGGACTTATTCATGCTGTCCGACATACGCGGGAACTTCTTTAATGCGATGAAGCATACAATGGAAATCAGTAATCCATAGGCTGCATCTGACAGCATCATTCCAAATAATACAATGTAGAACACTGACATTACTGTCGTCGGATCTACTTCTCCTTTATGCGGAAGGCCATAAGATTCCAGTACTCCTTCTACAGAACGGGAAATCTTATTGTTCTTCAGAAGTACCGGAGCTTCCTCCTCTTCACCGATCTCTTCAAACTCCAGAGAACAGTCATAAACATTTGCAATCTTCTCTTCCAGAATCTTTGCTGATTCTTCTGGAATGTAACCACTGATCACAAAAGTCTGCTTTGTCTGTGGAATCTGTCCGAGGATCTGATACTTATCTGCACGAAGCCGGTAATAATCAGATACTGCCTTCAGTTCCTCCCTGCTTCCTTCATAAGCTTTGATCTTTTTTTCTGCTTCTACACTGTCTGCTTTTAATTTTCCAATCTCCGCCTCCAGTTCACTTTTCCACTGAGACGGTACTTTTCCGGATACCTGTGACGGTCTTGCAAATCCGATTGCACGAAGCGCATCTTCCAGTGCCGTCGTATCTTTTTTCAGGCATACCACTGTCAGGTACGTCATATCCTTATCCGTTGACAGGACTTCCAGATCATAGGCTTCCAGATCTGGCTGTGTCCTTGCCACCTCTGTACGAATCTCTTCCACCGTCATAGGCTTCGGCATCGTACCAAGAATCATGGCCGTCTCTGATGTACCACGATAGTTCATTGGAACATCAAGGCGCATCCAGGGCACCAGAGCTTCTATCTGATTTTCCAGTTTGGCCACATTGGCTGCATTCTCGGAAATTCGTTTGCTCAGATCCAGAAGATCATCTGCTGTGGTCAGCAGCCTCTTTCTCTGTGCTCTGATCTGTTCAAAGTCCGTCTTATTCATCAACGGCTTTCCTTCCAGAGAGCTGAACATTGACGTCTTTTCCGGGACATATTTTTGCAGTATGGAAAGTGCATGTTCTGCCAGAACTGCATGCTTTTCATAGATCTGGCGTCTGTCTGACGTATTCATCTTTTCCATCTCAGAATCTTCGATCACTGAGTTGTCAATCTCAACAACACCCAGGATCTGAAGCTTTTCCAGAATGGCTTTTCGATCTTTTTTCAGTGCGCAGATACTGAATCTTTGCATCTGCATAACTGCCATATCCGCATCCCTCCTTTGCTTAAAATTGATAAAAAAATGAGCACTTTAAAACAGAGCCTTAATGACAGCCTCCGTCGCCTGTGCTTCTTTGCCTGCTGCAAGTGTCTTTAATGCAGCAATCTCTTTCTGGATATCCGCATCTACAGATTCCATAAACTTTTCCGCTTCTTTCTTTGAAGCTTCCATGGCTGCTCCGGCTTTCTCTTTTGCTTCCTGAAGTCTGGCTTCCTTCAGCTGTAAAGCATCTTTCTTTGCCTGATCCACCATGTCTGTGCATTGCTGTCGGCATTCTTTTGCGATTGAGTCTGCTTTGCCTTCTGCTTCCTGCACTTTTTTGATTGTCTCCGCTACCATGTTCTCACCACCTTCTTCGCATAGATTGAGTCTATCACATGCTTTGTTAATTTTCAAACATTTTTATAACTAATTCACAATTATTTTTCCTAAAAAAAATATAAATTATGCACTATTACTTCCTATTAAAATAGGGGCTCTAAATCTGTTTTCGCACTACTGCATATTCATCGCCGTTCCGGTAATACGGACACTGATAATGGCTGTCTGACAGAAACCGAACCAGTTCATCTTCATCCAGATCCATATCACAGATATAGCACTCATATTCTTCATCGTAACTGTAATAGGCACAGGTATCACATGCTGCCTGCATTCCTCTATCCTTTTCCAAACTATGTTATTTTTATTACTCGTGTCAAAAACAATTCGCATATAGTATACCAGAAAATTCGTTTTATGTGTTGACAAACCTGCATTTCTATCGTAAAAAATACTTAGAATTTTACAGAAGGATATCCATAATTTTATTAAATATGAAAGATATGAAACATTTTAAAAATTTTTGTCCCATAATATCGAATAAAGACCCGGAGCACAGCCAGAGACAGGCCGGATTTTTCCATAAAAAAAAGAAAAAATCTTCATCAGCCGGCAGGCTGACTGCCCTTTTTTACAAATATCAGAATGATGCTGCCTCTGATGGCTATCTGCTCTGCTATCTTGTACTGCCTCTGGTCCTGGTATTCCTGATTGAGTGTATGGCTTATCATTCTCTGATTGGCGGATTTCAATTTATTATTTTTCATCCATATGCGTACCTGATCAATGTGATGATTGTATCGGCTTCCTTTACCTTTGCGCTGGTCTTCCGCAAACGAATCGGTGTGATCATTCTGATCAGTCTGTTCTGGATGGCCGGAGGTATTATAAACTTTGTCCTGCTGTTCTATCGTGTTACTCCGTTTACCAGCAGTGATCTGTTACTGGTAAAGGACGGTCTGGATGTGGCCACCAAGTACCTGAATGTGTTCCAGTATATCGTCATTGGCGTGCTGGTAGTTGTTGTACTGGGACTGTTTATTCTGTTTTTCCTGAAGACTTCCCGGGCTGAGAAAAAACCGAAATATATCCATTCCATTCCGATCATTCTGGGTTCTCTTTTACTGACCTGGGGTGGAATCGTTCTGGGACAGTCCACAGGGCTTCTGGAAACTGCTTTCCGTGAGCTTTCCCAGTCTTACCTGAAGAATGGATTTATTTACTGTTTTGGTGCCAGTCTGATCGATACCGGTATCAGTAAACCAAGTGATTATTCCGAGGAGGTAATGGAGCAGCTGACAGAGCACTACGAGCCCCTTCCAGACGAGGAAACTGTTACCTATACTTCTCGCAAACCGAATGTGGTGATTGTCCAGCTGGAGTCTTTCTTTAACGTTAATCGTCTGAAGAATGTGAAGTTTTCCAGCAATCCTTTACCGAATCTGACTCGCATGATGGAGACGTATCCTTCCGGTGCGTTCAGTATGCCCGTGGTAGGTGCCGGTACCGTGAACTCCGAATTCGAGGTACTTACCGGCATGAATATTGATGATTTCGGTATTGGAGAATATCCATACAAGACAATTGTAAAGGAAACCGCCTGTGAATCTCTGGCTTATGATCTGAAACCTTATGGTTATCATGCCTTTGCGATTCACAATAATACCGGCGACTTTTATGACCGTAACCTGGTTTATCCAAACCTCGGATTTGACACTTTTACCTCGGTAGAATATATGTGGCCAGACAACTATACGCCGATTGGCTGGGCTAAGGATTCCATCCTGACCAATGAGATCGCGACTGCCCTGGATTCTACGGAAGATCAGGATTTCGTCTTTACCGTCTCTGTACAGGGACATGGCAGCTATCCTTCGGATTCCAGTGTGAAATATACTCATCATGTCACACTCTCCAGTGACACCATTACTGACGAAGCGTACCTGACACAGCTAACTTACTATGTGAACCAGATTTATGAAATGGATCAGTTCATCGGTGATCTGGTGGATATGCTCAGTGAACGGAAAGAGCCTACCATTCTGGTGATGTATGGGGATCATTGTCCGAGCCTGAATCTGACCGATGATATACTCACCACCGGAACCATTTATGACACCGAATACTTTATCTGGAACAATGCAGGCCTGACCTTTGATAATCAGGATATGCAGGCCTATGAGATGGGTTCCACTCTTCTCTCTGCTCTGGAAGTTCCAGATGGAGCCATTAACGCTTATCACCAGAACTCCGGCCGTCAGCTGCGAAATGGAGAACTTTCAGAAGAAGAATACCTGAGTGGTCTGAAAGAACTGGAATATGACGTGCTTTATGGGGATCGAATTACTTACAATGGTCAGAATCCGTTCATTCCAACCAATCTGCAAATGGGATTTTTCCCAATTACCATTGAAGACGTGAACTATACCAGGGATCATGTGCTGATCATTCGTGGAAATAACTTCACCCGTTACAGTACAGTACACATTAACGGATCCTCCGCAGATACGCTGTATCTGGATCCAAATACACTGGTTGTGGCCAGCGCGGATCTGTCTGGAAGGACCGAGATTACCGTGTCACAGTCTACGCTAAGCGCAACCGATAAGTATGTATTTTATCCGCGAAGTCACTGAAAAAGCCCCAGTGGCTTTCGTCCCCATGGCTTCACGCGGCTTACAAATCTATCGTGGTGTCTCTAAGTACCATTTCGCCTTTTACAATAGTCTTCTGTTCCACTTCTTCTTTTTTCAGAATCTCCATTAGCTGATCCACCGCCAGTGTCCCTGCCTTCTGCATATGGTTATCCACTGTACTGATCTCCGGTTCACTGCAGATGCTGATCTTGGAATTGTTGTATCCCAGGATCTGCATATCCTGCGGCACCTTGAGCCCCTGCGCTTTTGCAAACTTACAGGCTCCTACCGCCAGTTCATCATCGGATGTCATGACTACATTCCATCGTACTCCCTGCCCCCATCGTTCTGCAAGG
The DNA here is from genome assembly GCF_025567005.1 of Muricoprocola aceti. Classification (NCBI taxonomy): domain Bacteria; kingdom Bacillati; phylum Bacillota; class Clostridia; order Lachnospirales; family Lachnospiraceae; genus Muricoprocola; species Muricoprocola aceti. The sequence goes on along the minus strand of NZ_JAOQKE010000008.1, from coordinate 61,738 downwards.
AATTTTCTGGTATCCTCAATTGTGCTGTCCTTCATCAGCACCATCTGGTCTTTTTCTGGCTTCTGTCCACAATCTTTAAATGCATCTTTGATTCCCTGGAGTTTCTGTCTTCCACTGTAAGAAAGTGACCGATACAGATATAGAATCTGACGCTTCTGCTCCAGAAATTCTCTGGTGACCTGGCGCATCATCGTTCGGTCATCACAGACTGCACAGTATACATTTGACGCATCCAGATAGGCATTTACCAGCATAACCGGTACTTCCTTCGCAGCTTCTATGATATACTGATTTTTTTCCATGTTTTTTTCAATAAAACTGGAACCAACCAAAATCAGCGCATCTACCCTCTTAGAAAGAAGCAAATTCATATATTTTGCTTTTTCTTCTGTCTCATATCCAGTACAGCATAACAACACATCATATTGATATTTATGTAGTTCCTGCTCTACATGATAAACCGCCGAAGCCAACACCATGTCCGAACTGTCTGCACACATAACACCGACAGTATTCATGGTGTTCAACCCCAGCCCTCTGGCAAATACATTCGGCTGATATCCGGTCTCTTCCATTACGGCCAAAATCTTCTTTCTGGTCTTGTCACTGACTTTGCTGTTCCCATTCAATACACGAGACACTGTTGCTATTGATACTCCGGCTTTTTCTGAAATATCATAAATATTCATGTGTACCTCCCAATTCGTGTTTTTTCATACGCAACGCACTTTTTTACTTGCACAAATAGGGCTATCGCAAATCAGATAGCCCTGTTTTGTCCTATTTTCTGATACTTACAGCACTACACCATCTTTAAAGATAGAGATTCCTCTGTATCCGTGGCGTTCTGCCCGAGTCTCTTTCCCATTAGCGGTCTCGATCACCAGATCCAGAAGACGCCTTGCAGCGTCATCGATGGATTCTCCATTTACAATAGATCCCGCATCAAAGTCAATCCATCCCTGCTTTTTACCAGCCAGCTGACTGTTGGTTGCAAGCTTCAACGTAGGAGCCGGCGCGCCAAACGGTGTTCCACGTCCTGTGGTGAACAGAATCATGTGTGCACCGGCTGCTGTCATAGCCGTTGCTGATACCAGGTCATTTCCCGGACCATACAGCATATTCAGTCCCTTGGTCACTACCGGGTCACCATATCCGATTACGTCCATAATCGGTGCGCTTCCGCCCTTCTGTACGCATCCACAGGATTTGTCTTCCAGCGTTGTGATACCACCCTGACGATTTCCAGGGCTTGGGTTATCGTATACTACTTCGTTATGGCTGATGAAGTAGTTCTTAAATCCGTTGATCATGTTTACAGCTTTGTCAAAGATCTCTGTATTGATACAACGATTCATCAGGAATCCTTCTGCACCGAACATTTCAGGTACTTCTGTGAGTACAGTTGATCCGCCCCTTGCTACCATCATGTCACTGAAACGACCTACAGTAGGGTTGGCTGTGATACCGGAAAGTCCATCGGATCCTCCACACTTCATACCGATTACCAGCTCGCTTACCGGAATCGCTTCTCTCTTAAACTGTCCTGCATATGCCGCACACTCTTCCAGAAGCTTTCTTCCTGCTTCGAATTCATCTTCTACTTCCTGACAGGTAAGGAATTTTACTCTGTCGTGATCGTAATCGCCCAGCTCTTCCAGAAACTGTTCATGTGTCAGGTTCTCACATCCAAGGCTCAGTACCAGCACAGCTGCAGCATTTGGATGACGAACAAGAGCTGCCAGCAGTTTTCTCGTCTGTGCATGGTCTGCACCGGTCTGGCTGCATCCAAATGGATGGTCAAAAGTATACAAACCATCAATGGTGCCCTGAACCAGATCCTGGTTCAGAGATACCATACGTTTTGCCACGTCATTTACACAGCCTACCGTCGGGATGATCCAGATCTCGTTACGGATCGCTGCTCTGCCATCTTTTCTGCGGAAGCCGTTAAATGTCTCCGGTTCTACCGGGGTCACCGGGGTAATCGCCGGCTGGTAAGTATATTCTACTTCACCCTCCAGATTGGTAGCCATATTATGGCTGTGCACCCAGTTACCTACTTCGATCTCTTCTGTCGCATGTCCGATCGGGAACCCATATTTCACTACATTGGTATCTTTAGCGATCTTTTTCAGAGCGATCTTATGTCCCTGTGGAATATCTTCCGCTGCAATTACAGTATATTCACCTGCAGTAATACTTTCTCCCTTTGCAATCGGAGTCAGTGCTACTGCCACATTATCAAGTGGATTAATCTGAATTGTTTTCATACCTTTTCTTACAGGCAGCTCGCGTAAGCAGCCTTTGCTCCTTCCTCACGGATCTTCTTCAGGTCAGCTACTACAGTTGCTTCCAGGTCTTTGATCTGGGTCAGATCCTGATCCCACATCTTTTCGTTGGTCAGTACAGCGTGTACCAGCTCTTCTGCGCTGTCATTTCTGTGCTCATAGTAGAATTCCAGTGCCCAGCGGTCATCACTTACTGTGTATTCATTTCCTGCAGGACGTTTGCATACCAGACCTGCATCTGTCAGGGACTGAATGTCATTGCTGTAGAATGCAATGTATGCAGCCAGTGACATGGTCAGGCATACAGGCAGTTCCCCTTTTTCTTTGATGTATTCCAGGAAGGACGGCATATTTCTTGCTTTCCACTTAGAAGTAGAGTTCAGGGAAATGCTCATCAGTTCATGGTTTACAAATGGGTTGTTGAAACGGTCTGATACTGCTGCTGCAAAGTTCAGCAGATCCTGCTTATCCAGTGGCAGGGTAGGGATGACTTCATCATACAGCATCTTGTTCATGAAGCCTTTGATTGTCTCATCCTGCATACAGTCACGTACGATATTTTCTCCAGCCAGGTAAGCACCCAGAACGAATCCGGTATGTGCACCGTTCAGGATACGTACTTTTCTCTTCTTGTATGGGCTCATATCTGGTACTACAAATACTTTATCTTCCAGTCCTGCTTTTTTGAATGGAAGTACATCATTCAGCTTTGGATCTCCTTCGATTACCCATACACCGAATACTTCTCCTACATCCAGCAGCGGGTCAGCATAACCATGCTTCTGTTCCAGCTCTGCTACTTCTTTTTCATCACGGATACGTCCTGGTACGATACGGTCAACCAGAGATCCGCAGAAAGTGCATTCTTCATTTACGTATTTCTTGAATCCATCTTCCAGTCCCCACTGATCAATGTACTGATTTACACATTTCAGCAGTTCTTTTCCGTTGTTGTCGATCAGCTCGCAGGCAAGCATGATGATACCTTTTTTGCCTGCTTTATAACGGTGATACAGTACCTGTGTCAGTTTTCCAGGGAAGCTGGATGCTGGCTGGTCGTTCAGCTGGCAGGATGGATCGTACTGGATACCTGCTTCTGTTGTATTAGAGACAATGATTTCCAGGTCATCACTTGCTGCTACTTCCATCATCGCCTCAAAATCTGCTGCTTCGTATGGGTTCAGGCAGTTCTTTACGCTGGAGATGACACGCTTAGCATCAACCTTCTGTCCGTTTTCGCTTCCGCGAAGGTACAGTGTGTACAGACCTTCCTGTTCGTTGATCATCTTTGCCAGACCTGGAGCAATTGGCTGTACCAGACAGCATTTACCGTTCCAGTCTGCTTTTTCATTGGCAAGGTCAAACCAGTAATCTACGAATGCACGAAGGAAGTTACCTTCTCCAAACTGCATAACCTTTACCGGTGCATCTTTTAAAATATATCCATCATATCCAGATTTCTCCAATACTTCATAATTTAATTTTTCCATGATCGTATTCCCCTTTATTTTTTTATTATGTTGGGGCCACAAGCCCCAACTATTTTGTATCAAACCTATACTGTCTTCAGATCAAAACCGAAGTAGTTTACTGCATTGTTGAAAGAAATTCCCTTAACAATCTTTTCCAGTGCCTTATAGTCATCCGGATACTCTCCGTTCTCTACCCATCCACCAATCAGTTCGCAGAGGATGCGACGGAAGTATTCATGTCTGGTGTAAGACAGGAAACTTCTGGAGTCTGTCAGCATACCTACGAAGTTACTCAGAAGGCCAAGGTTAGCCAGAGAGATCATCTGGTTCATCATACCTACTTTGTGATCATTGAACCACCATGCACTACCCTGCTGAATCTTACCAACCGTTTCCGGTCCCTGGAAGCATCCAAGAATCGTTCCGATAGACTCGTTATCATTTGGATTCAGGGAGTAGAGAATAGTCTTTGGTAATTCATCTGTAGAGCTTAATGCGTTCAGGAAGTCTGCCATCTGTGCGCTTGGTGCGTAGTTGTTAATGCAGTCAAATCCTGTATCCGGTCCCAGCTGATTATAGCGGAATACATTGTTATCACGCTTGCATCCATAATGAAGCTGCATTACCCAGTTGCGTTTATGGTATTCTTTTCCAACTGCTGTCATGAATGCAGTCTTGAACTTCATCTCATCTTCTCTGGATACGCTGCCGCCATTCAGTCTGCCTGCGAAGATCTTTTCGATCTCTTCTTCAGAAGCAGGAGCATACATTACATATTCCAGTGCGTGGTCAGATACACAGCATCCCATAGATGCGAAGAAATCCATACGGAGGGACAGTGCTTTCATCAGATCTTTGAAGCTCTTTACTTCAACGCCGCTGACTTCACTTAAAGTCTTCAGATAATCCAGATATTCTGGCTTCTCCAGGTTCATGGCTTTGTCTGGTCTCCATGCTGGCAGTACCTGTACATCAAAGGTCTTGTCATCTGCGATGACTTTGTGCCATTCCAGAGAATCAACAGGATCATCTGTGGTACAGATCAGTTTTACATTGGACTGTTTGATCAGGTTACGTACGGTCATGGAATCTTCCTGCAGCTTTGCATTGCACAGGTTCCATACTTCTTCTGCTGTCTCACCATTTAAGTATCCTTCGTATCCGAAATACTTTCTCAGCTCCAGATGGCTCCAGTGATACAGTGGATTACCGATTGCTTTTTCCAGTGTCTCAGCCCATTTCTGGAACTTCTCACGGTCACTTGCACCACCGGTAATATAATATTCATCAATTCCGTTGGATCTCATCTGACGCCATTTGTAGTGATCGCCACCCAGCCATACCTGTGTGATGTTCTCAAACTTTCTGTCTTCTGCGATCTCCTTTGGATTAATATGGCAATGATAATCCAGAATCGGTGTATTTTCTGCGAAGTCATGATACAGCTTCTGTGCTGTCGGTGTGCTCAGCAAAAAATCCTTGTCCATAAATGCTTTCATGTTCTGTTCCTCCTGTGATCTTTGTTATATTTACATAGCATTTCTGTTTTATATTAGCAACTGTTCTATTTATGTAAGTGCTTACATTTAGTCTACTATTTCTCCTCTCAAATGTCAAATGGAAAGGAAAAAAATATTTACCAAAAATATGTAAGCGCTTTCATATAAATTACACAAAATATTCTTAAAAAAATGCCACAGGCAGTGGATATCAGATTACATCACGTATCTTTCTCCTCTGCTCTGCGGCAGTTCTCTATGATTCAGATTTTTATCTCTGTACTCTTGCGCCAGCTCCGCCCATAATAGCTTCTACTTCTTTCTTGCTTGCCATTGTGGTATCACCAGGTGTGGTCATAGCAAGTGCGCCATGTGCTGCACCGTAGTTTACAGCCAGTTCAGCGTTTTCTGTAGTCATCAGTCCGTATACCAGACCTGATGCGAAAGAGTCTCCACCACCTACACGGTCCATGATTTCCAGTCCCTTGTAGTCTTTTGCTTTGTAGATTTCTCCATCAGCCCAGCAGATTGCGCTCCAGTCATTTACAGTAGCAGTCTTAACTGTACGAAGTGTAGTAGCAACGGCTTTGAAGTTCGGGTATGTCTTTGCTGCTTCGTTGATCATCTTCTTGTAACCTTCCAGATTCAGTTCTTTCAGGTTTGCATCATTTCCCTCGATCTCGAATCCAAGGCATGCAGTAAAGTCTTCTTCATTTCCGATCATGACATCAACGTATTTTGCAATTTCTTTGTTTACTTCCTGAGCCTTAGCCTGTCCTCCGATAGCGCTCCACATGGATGGGCGGTAGTTCAGGTCGTAAGATACGATAGTTCCGTATTTCTTTGCAGTCTTGATTGCAGCCAGAACAGTCTCACATGTCTGCTCAGAAATAGCAGCGTAGATTCCGCCTGTGTGCAGCCAGCGAACTCCCAGTTCACCGAAGATGTAATCGAAATCGAAATCTTCCGGTGTAGCTTTGGAGATAGCTGTGTTTGCACGGTCAGAGCATCCTACTGCTCCACGGATACCAAATCCTCTTTCTGTGAAGTTGATACCATTTCTGCAGATTCTTCCGATACCGTCTGTAGGCATCCATTTGATCAGGGATGTATCTACACCACCCTGGCAGATGAAGTCTTCCATCAGCATACCTACTTCGTTGTCAGCAAATGCTGTAATCACAGCAGTATCCATTTTGAAGCATTTTCTTAAACCACGGATTACGTTGTATTCTCCGCCGCCTTCCCATGCGCGGAAAGATCTTGCAGTACGGATTCTTCCTTCGCCTGGATCAAGACGAAGCATTACTTCTCCAAGAGAAACTGCATCAAACTTACATTCACTTTTTGGTCTTACATTTAAATTCATTCTTCTTTTCTCCTAATTAAAACTTATTTTAAAAATGATTAGCCTCTGATCTCTTTTGCCAGTTCAACAGCTTCTTTTGCCATCTGAGCGATCTTGTCAAACTCGCCTGCTTTTACCAGATCACCTTTTACCATCCAGCTTCCGCCACAACAAAGGATCTTGTCACAGCTTAAGTAATCTTTCAGGTTCTTTAAGCTGACACCGCCTGTCGGCATGAATTTTAATGTAGTATATGGTGCTGCCATTGCTTTAATTGTAGCTACTCCACCGAACTGTTCAGCAGGGAAGAATTTTACAACCTTCAGTCCTCTCTTAACAGCCTGTGCTGCTTCGGAAGGAGTAATGATACCAGGGAAGATCGGGATCTGTTTTTCGATACAGTAATCTACTACTTCTGGATCAAATCCAGGGCTAACGATAAATTTTGCTCCTGCATTTACTGCTCTGTCAACCTGTTCAATGGTCAGAACTGTGCCTGCTCCAACTAACATATCCGGATATTTCTGTGCCATAATACGAATGGATTCTTCTGCTGCGTCTGTACGGAATGTTACTTCTGCGCAAGGAAGTCCACCTTTTACCAGGGCATCTGCCAGTGGCTCTGCATCCTTTACATCATTTAATACTACTACTGGCACGACGCCCAGCGCTGCAAACTGTTCTGCAATACTCATTTTCTTTCTCTCCTTTTTATTTGCTGTCCCCAAAAAATCGGCTTTCAGAGACATGTCATATTTTTGCAGCTGTTCTGTCTTCACTGTGAAAGTACGGAACAGATACGATGTCCTTTATATTTACTATACACTGAAACATACGGTAAATCAAACCCTAAAATCCGACAATTTCGTACTATTTTACATACATAATCATGCTTTCAGGCTATGATTTATCAATATTGTAAGTGCTTACATTTATAAGTCTACACTGTCCATCCATAAATGTCAAATATATCTTTGTAAAAAGATTGCTAAATTTCATGTTCTGCTTTTATTTATTATTATACAAAAACGGCAAAAGAAAAAAGGCCACTCCACTTTTGTGAAATAGCCTTTCTTGTATGTTTCTCTTAACCAGCCATAACTGGCATAATCATATTTGTAATTGTCATGGTAAATGCCGGCCAGTAGGTAACGATTGCCAGAACAACAAGCATTACTACGAAGAATGGCAGCAAGGTCTTTCCAAGACGTTCGATCGGTACCTTTGAAATAGCAGAACCAATGAACAGAGTGGATCCTACAGGAGGAGTTACCAGACCAATGCCAAGGTTCAGGATCATGATACATCCAAACTGAACCGGGTCTACGCCGATCTGCTGCCGTGCTGCGTCTCCCACTCCCGGTTTCCCGTTCAGCGCGCAGTGTATGGTCGCTATGGAGTAGCCAGACTCTCTTGCCACGTCCTTTATCGTCACTCTTTTTTCACTATTCATACTATTATACAAAAAAACAGGACTATACCCGAAAGTATAATCCTACTTTTTGTTACCTGTATAGAATTCTATGCATTCTACCTTGTCTCTTCGCTTTTCAGACGATCGATCTCCTTCACTACATTGACATCACATTTTTCAAAAAAACCATATACTGCCTTCACTTCTTCTTTTGTAATGCCATCCAGAATTCTCATCTGGCAGTCCTCATAAATCTGCCAGAGTTCTGCTGCGATTGGTCTGGACTTCTCAGTCAGTGACAGACGATGAATCTTCCGATTCTCTTCATCGATCCGAATACTGACATATCCTTTTCTCTCCAGCATACGAATTCCATTTGATACATTTGATTTTGCAATTCCTCGCATCTTACAGATATCCCGTGCTGTATTGTACACGCTGTCGTCTCTTAAGAAAAGTAAGATTTGTATCTCTGTTTCTGTCAGATGATGTATCTCACCATACTGTGCATAGACCAGTTGAAATAGTTCCTTGAAATGCATATTCCAGAAAACACTTTTCCCAGGCATATCTGCCCCCCCTTTTCAGTTGTCAATTGTACATTTTTTAACAGATAGATTATAGCAAACCCACTCTGCCTATGTCAAACATATTCTTTCCATGCAGTATGGAATCCTTCCACATCAGCAACAGTCTCCTCTTCATGGAAAGAAGGATCTCCATTTCCATTCAAAGCATGTAGAACAATAGCTGAATGTGGCGGCAATGTAATTGTCACATCGTACTGCTGCATCTGATAAACATACGCATCCGTATTATATCCGCTCTGATCTGTCATCATCAGCTGAATCAGGTTGTCATCTGCTGTGATTCCCATATCACGCACCCGAATGGTACGCTCCATCGTATCTTTTCCCGCATTAAACACTACCAGAACCTGATCCCTCTCTGTGAAACGTCCATAGGCAAGGAAATTATAGTCTGCCTGCAGAATCATAACAGAGCCTTTCATAATCGCCGGACAGGCCTTGTGAATCCGAATCATCTGTTTGTGGAACTGAATCAGATCATGATCTTCCCATCCCCATGGATAGGTACGTCGGTTATCCGGATCGGTAAATCCACAGACACCCGCTTCATCACCATAGTAAATCGTTGGGGCGCCAGGCCAGGTAAACTGCATCACCACTGCACTGCGAAATACTGATTTGTCTACATCCTGACAGGCTGCCTCGTATCCAAGCTGTGCCACACGTCCCACCTTATGATTTGTTCTTGTCAGGAATCGGGAATGATCGTGATTGGACAGTTCATTCATGGCAGTCTGTAGGGAAGGAGCCTGGAAACTGTTCATATAATGATTCATTGCCCACTGGAAATGTAACCCATTTCCCAGCATATCTTCCCGATACTGATCACTGTGCTTCTCCATACCTGTGAAAAACCAGGTCAGAGGTTCCATAAAAGCATCGTAGTTCATAACCGTGTCCCACTGATCTCCCTGAAGCCAGGATCTCGGATCTCCATAATGTTCTGCCAGGATCAGTGCCTCTGGATTCGCTTCTTTTACTACATCCCGGAATTCCTTCCAGAACTGATGATTGTATTCATTAGAAAAGCCGAGGTCGGCAGCCACATCCAGTCTCCAGCCATCCACATTATAAGGCGGCGAAACCCATTTCTTTGCCACATGCAAGATATAATCATGGAGCTCTTTTGAATTCTCATAGGCCAGCTTCGGCAGCGTATCATGGCCCCACCATCCATCATAATTTGGATTATACGGCCAGGCATCCTGGTTATTAAATTTGAAAAAATTCCGATACGGACTGTCCGCTGAAATATAAGCACCTTTTTCATATCCAGGTGCATGTTCATAAATTCGTTCCCGATCCAGCCATTTATTAAAGGAACCACAGTGATTGAATACACCATCCAATATGATCCTCATACCTCTGCGATGAACCTCTTCCACAAATTCCGCAAAAAACTGATTGCTCGCTTCCAGGTTCTCTTTGTCCGTTACACGACAGATGTACTTGGTCGCATGCGCATTTTCCCGATCTCCAGGTGTCAGTACTTCACCACCGTCTTTTACAATCTTTCCATAATGTGGATCAACATAATCATAATCCTGTATATCATACTTATGGTTAGACGGAGAGACAAAAATCGGATTAAAGTAGATCACATCTACACCCAGATCCTGCAGATAATCCAGTTTGTCCCAGACTCCCTGAATGTCTCCACCATAAAACTCCCTGATCCCCATAAATGCCGGACACTTATTCCAGTCTGTCACTTTCACAGTCGTATCCCCAATGTAGAAATACTCTCTGTCCTCCACATCGTTCGATGGATCTCCATTATAGAAACGATCCACAAAAATCTGATACATGACAGCACCTTTGGCCCATTCTGGAACATGAAATCCTGGCGTAATGGTAAAACAGCAGTCCTGACGTATCTCTTTACTGATTCCACATTTATCATAATAGCAGGTCAGACGACCGGCCTTTACCTGAAACCAGTAGTGCAGGGGATGTATTCCAAGTGGAATCTCTGCACGGTAATAATCAAAATTCCTGTCGTCGTAGTCATATTCCATGACTACCACTTCCTGATCATGACACAGATAAACAGCATCCACGTTGTCTTTTTTGGTACGGAAACGGATCGTTACCGTCTCTCCCACTTCCGGCTGTTCCGGAGTTACATAATTTTCTGTTTCGTCGCTGAAAAGTGCACTTGGCCGAAAGACCGGGCGCATACCAAGAATGTAGTATTGCATCTTTATCAGCAGTTCTATTTTTTCCCATTCCAATGTTTTTACCTCATCCGCTGATTCACCTTGTAAATCGCGTCTTCTTCATACCTGGGCATTTCATTATTCAGCCCACTATTTTCTATTTTATCCTAAAACAGAATTACTTACAAGTACAGATCTTTATATTCTGGGCACGCCAGAACGTAAAAAGGACAGCCGACGCTGTCCTTTTTAGAGAAGGTATTTCTTCTTATGGGTGTTGCAAAAACTATATAATGTATTGGGGGGTTTTTACGATATTTAATATATCATACACTCCCAAATCCGTGTGCACAAACTTCACAAATTTCATCTGATTTTTTTATGCATTTTCACCAAAAAGTGCCTCGAATTCTTCCTGACCAATCTTTTCTTTCTCGATCAGAAGTGCTGCACAGCGGTGGAGAACATCAATATGCTCTTTGATGATCGCCGTCGCTTTTGTATGAGCTTCATCAATCAGACGCTTTACTTCCTCATCAATCACAGCTGCCATAGATTCACTGAATCCTCTGGAGTGTGCCAGATCTCTGCCGATAAAGACTTCTCCTTCATCGTTGCCATAGTCAATCAGTCCTACCCGTTCTGACATACCATACTGAGTCACCATTGCCTTCGCCAGCTGCGTTGCCTGCTTGATATCCTGTGAAGCTCCGGTTGTGATATCTTCGATGATCAGTTCCTCGGCAATTCGTCCGCCCAGATCTACCATCAGGGTATCCAGCATCTTACCTTTTGTCATGAACATCTCATCCTTTTCCGGCAGAGGCATCGTATAACCTGCCGCGCCCATACCAGTCGGTATAATAGATACGGTATGCACCGGTCCCACATTCGGAAGAAGGTGAAACAGCAACGCATGACCAGCTTCATGATAAGCAGTAATCCGTTTTTCCCTGTCAGAAATCAAACGGCTCTTCTTCTCTGCACCGATGCCCACTTTGATAAACGCCTGCTGAATATCCTGCTGCTGAATATAAGTACGTCCGGATTTTGCTGCCCAGATCGCCGCTTCATTCATCAGGTTTTCAAGATCTGCTCCGGTAAATCCTGCCGTAGTTCTGGCAATGTTTTCCAGATCTACATCATCGCCCAGCGGCTTTTCCTTGGCATGTACCTTCAGAATCTCTTCCCGACCTTTTACATCTGGCTTTCCTACACCAATCTTCCGGTCAAAACGGCCTGGCCGCAGGATCGCCGGATCCAGAATATCTACACGGTTGGTCGCTGCCATTACAATAATACCTTCATTGACACCAAATCCATCCATCTCTACCAACAGCTGATTCAGGGTCTGTTCCCGTTCATCATGACCACCGCCCATACCGGTTCCTCTGCGTCTTGCCACTGCATCAATCTCGTCAATGAAGACAATACATGGTGCATTCTTCTTGGCATCTTCGAACAGATCTCTGACACGGGAAGCACCTACACCGACAAACATCTCCACAAAATCTGAACCGGAAATGCTGAAAAACGGTACCCCTGCTTCTCCTGCCACTGCCTTAGCCAGCAGTGTTTTACCAGTTCCAGGAGGGCCCACCAAAATCACACCCTTCGGGATTCTTGCTCCCATCTTGGTATACTTCTGTGGTTCTTTTAAGAAATCTACCAGTTCCTCCAGATCTTCTTTTTCTTCCTGAAGACCTGCCACATCCTTAAACGTCTTTCTTCTGGCATCCGGCATAATCATCGTAGCCCGGCTCTTGCCAAAATTCATCATCTTGTTGTTTCCACCACCAGCCTGGCGGTTCATCATCATAAACAGGAAGATCACTACCACCGCCATAATCAGGGTAGGCAGAATACTGGTCATAAAGATACTGGTCTGTTCCACATCATGAAGATAGGTTGTAACATCTGATGCATTCAGCTCTGTCTGAGCTGCTGTCACATCGCTGACATTCAATGTCTGTTTGCTTCCATCTGTCAGCGTCAGTGTAAGACTTCCTGTCGGCACCTGACTGTTCTGATAAATATCCACCCGGGTGATTTTTCCGTCCTTCAGCTCTTCGCTGTATTCCTGATAAGTGATAGTCTGATTATCTGACCATCCTCCACGAAATGCATACAGCAAAAGCAATACAATGGCAATCGTCATAAAATAAATGCCAATTCCTCTTGAATTCCTACTCAAAAATACGTTCTCCTTTCTTGCTTACTCCGCAAATGAGAGTACGCCGATATAAGGCAGGTTACGATATCTCTGGTCATAGTCCAGCCCATAACCTACTACAAATTCATCCGGGATCTCAAATCCGGTATAATCTACATGCACCGGCATTACTCTTCTGTCTGGCTTATCCAGAAGAGTGCACAGCTTCAGACTGGCCGGTTTTCTTGCACTTAAGATCTCCAGCAGATAGCTTAACGTTCTTCCAGAGTCAATGATATCTTCGATTACAATGACATTCTTTCCTTCCAGCGGTTCGTCCAGGTCTTTCACCAGTTTCACTACTCCGCTGGATCTGGTGCCTGCGCCATAACTGCTGCAGGACATAAAGTCAATGGTCACCGGAACAGTAATTCTCTTTGCCAGTTCACAGGTAAAGAAAATACTTCCCTTTAAGATACAGATCAGATGCACTTCCTTTCCGGCATATTCTTCACTGATCTTCTTTCCCAGTTCTTCAATTCTCTTATCTACTTTTTCTTCTTCTATCAGGACTCTGATATTTTCTGCCATGATACTGCCTCCTTATACGTAATTTCCAGTATTTCTTTTGTATTTTTCTCTACTTTATATCCTTCGCTGATCCGATATCCGGTAATCCAGATGACTTCCTGTTCCACCGTCAGAAGCGGAATCTGGTTTCTTTTTTCCGCCGGGATTTTCTCATCGGTGAAATAGGACTTTAGCTTTTTGTGTCCCCCCTGTCGGTTCACAATAAGGAAATCTCCGCTCTGTCTCGTGCGAAGGCAAATACCCGTGGTTATTTTATCATAACTCAGCCATTTCGTATACTTTTTTTGTGGAATTGACTGATTTTCATTGAAAATAATCTTCGTGGTAAATGTTCCCCAGGGCGTCTGTGTCTCTCCCGGGATCTTCAGCAAAATCTTCTGCTGCTGTATTTCTCCGTTTTTCCCTGCATCCTGTTCGATCACCAGCTGATCAAATGTTCTTCTGACCAGCCAGCCTCCTGGCAGCTGTATCTGCCGGCCGGACTGCTTTTCCATCAGTTCTCTGACAGACTGTATATGCGTCCGCTGAATATCCTTCAGTCCACATCCTGCCTCTTTCATACAAAAACGGATGATCCGTTCCTGAAGAAACTCCTTTTCCTTCTTCATCTGATGCAGGTCAATCTGTACCTGCCCCGGCCGGACCCTGGCTATCTTCTGACAGGCTTCTTCTACAAGCTCCTGAAGGAACTCCCGTGTCTGCTGCATCTCCGTTCCAAACTGCGCCAGATGTTGTATGGTTCCTGTGTTTAGCTTTTCTGCCATCTCCGGAAGCAGACAGTTGCGAATGATGTTCCTGGTATAATCCAGTTCCTGATTTGTCCGGTCTTCCCTCCATGTGATGCTCTTTTGCTTCAGGTAAGCTTCGATCTCTGGCCGGCTGCATTCCAACAGTGGTCGTATAATCCGATCCCGCACCGGCCGGATTCCTGCTGCACCATCCAGTCCACTTCCCCTTGCAAGATTCCACAAGATGGTCTCAGCCTGATCATTCTGATTATGTGCCACTGCAATTTTATCTGCATGCCAGCTCTTACTGATCTCCTCAAAGATCTGATATCTGGCCAGTCGGCCAGCCTCTTCCGTAGATAGCTTCTCTGTAACTGCCATTGCCGGAATATCCACGGAAACACACTCGTATTCCACATTTTGTTTCTGACAGAGTGCTTCTACATACACAGCATCCTGCCGGCTTTCTTCTCCACGGATTCCATGTTCCACATGCACTGCTTTTATGTCAAAGCTCACCTTTTTCCGGTATTCCAGCAGTGTAAACAGCAGGCAGACCGAATCTGCCCCTCCTGACACGCCTGCCAGCACCCGGTCGCCTGGCTGTATCATGTGATATTTCTCTATTGTCTGAAATGCTTTCTGCATAATCTTGCCGCTCCTTCACTGCGGTCTGCTCCGATGCCTATCGCAGTATCTCTCCATCACTATAATGAATTTATGCGCAAAAAGCAACTATGACTGTGCACCATCTGTTTATTTTCTCCAGAATCCACCGGACAGAATGGTCATATCATCCAGAATTCCATCCTGACAGAATTCCAGCACCTGATCCAGCAAGATCTGTGCGGACTGTGCCGGGTTGTCATTGGTCAGATTGGAAATAAAATATTTTAACAGATTTTCCCCTTCCCTGGGTGGCAGAGCATCTAAGACACCATCTGAAATCAGAAATACCATGTCCCCATTTTCCAGCCGTACTTCATCCATCTCCACGTCTGCCTCCCGAAACACTCCCATAGGCAGACTGGTAGATCGAATGACCTCTACCTCTTTATGCGCTCTTCGGATAAATGTGGCAGCTGCTCCCACCTTCATAATTCTGCTCTTCCCCTGATATAGATTGATCTCCAGCAGATCCAGCGTAGAATATCGACACACGCTCCGCTGAAGCACCATGGAAGAATGGATCATCTTCACTGCTGTCTCTGCTGTAAATCCAGCTTCCAGGAACTGTTCGATCAGTTCTATGATCGTCTGGCTCTCCTGACTGGCCTCCACACCTTTTCCCATTCCATCTGAAATGGCCATAATTACCTGTCCATGATTACTGTTCAAGATGGCATAATTATCGCCAGACGATGCCTGTCCGCTGCATTTTTCCGAAGCACATCCGGTCAGCATATAATACCTGGTTTCTTCTACAAAGTGAATACTGCACCAGTCTTTTCCGATCATGACCCGACTGTCTCGTTCTGGCACCATGGGTCTTCCATATTCTTCTGTCAGAATATCTGCCACCACACTGACCGGGGCAGTTCCTCTGCGGCAGGAAAGTGTCAGGATCATCTCCGGGTGTCCGGTTATATTTTTCCAGATTCCGATCTCCTTCAGGGAAATTCGATGAAGTCTCAGGCTCAATCTAAGCTTCTGTTCCAGATTCCCCTGCAAGGCTTCCGCACTGTATGCCGTACAGGCAATTTCTTTAATAATGGCTGCGGTCTGCTGAAGCTGTCCTGCCACAGCTGCACGATTCTCCATCATCCGGTTGGTCCACAGCATATTCAGTCTGGCCCGCAGGAATCCCCGTTCCAGTTCTTCTCGAAAATTTCTTCCCTTTATGCAAAAACGATAAAATTCTCTTTCCCTGTCTGAGATCTGTTCCTGTCCGTCTTCGATCGCCTGCAGCATCCCATAAGCCAGCTTCCAGGTCTTCTCCTGCTCTCTCAGCCAGCATATTTGCTTTTTTCCACAGGACGCACACACTTTTTCCCGAACGGTTATAAAGATTTCCTGTATATCTTCTTCATTCAGCCGCTCTTTCTTCTCCGGCATTTCTCTGAATATTTCCGCTAACTGGCGAAAGGATTCCGCGTATCTCTCGATTCTGTCTCTTTCGATCAAACTTGTCCACTCATCCATAGGGATCCCCTCTCATTGACGCTCTGATCCCAGTATATAAAAAATCCTCCGCAGAATTTGTCAAAACTCTGCGGAGGATTGGAACTATCTCAATTCTTCCAGTTTCGTATTTCTAAGAGTCCCGGTATCAGCACCTTCGCACTGGTACGCAGAATGATTTCACCTTTTTCTGCGGTGGCACCTGACGGATCTCCTCCAATACCAATTGGTCGACCATCTTCAGTTTTCCAGTCCTCCGATACCCAGCCAATAGATACTGAACCATACGGCAATAATGTTTTATTCTGCATAAATGCTTCCGGCCGTCCGGCCTCTGAAGTCTCCAACTTCACCAGGCTTTCATCCACTGCCATCACCATAGAAGTCTCCATCTCTCCACCATGAAAGTCCCAGATATTGCCCTCCGAAATAGTTGCCTTTACATCTGGATGACTAAATGCCCCTGAAGATAAGATGAATGGGGAAATTCCCAGTTCACTGCGCAGTTCACGGCTCAGGATCTGCACCACCGGTGCATTTCCGCCATGGCATACCAGAAAAGCAATCTTCTGGAATCCGTGATGTGCCAGACTGACACAGATATCATAGAGCATATGATAATACGTATCCGGTTTAAAAGTGATCGAACCACAGAAGTTCTTATGCTCTGTGCTTAATCCCACCGGAATAACCGGAAATGCAAGAATCGGGAAATCTTTTTCTCCCACAGCTTCCAGTTCTTCTCCAAGATACTTCACCATCGCTTCTGCGATGATATCATCAGTCCCCAGCGGAGCCTGATTGCCATGCTGCTCCAGTGCTCCAAGGGGAATCAATATAATCGTCTCTTTTTTATCTACCTGCTCCATCTCCAGACGAGTCAGGTCTCTGTAATTGCGAATCATGCTTCTACCGCCCGTTTTACAAAGCTCACTTTATGAATTCTCTCATACAGCAAATAACCGGCGATACAGTTCAGTCCGATCTTGATCACATTGAATGGAATGGTGGCCAGAATAATAAAGGATGTCAGGTTCGTGATGGATGGATTTACAGATGCTACCATCTGAATAACCTGATCCAATGGTAATTCCATTGCTTTTGCATACAACGGTAAAGTAATACATGCATTACAGAAGCAGGCAAATGCAGTACGAATCGCTACACTGGATACCATAGACACAATTGCAGCTTTTCTGTTCTTTCCCATTTTCTTATAAACCAGCCACATCGGAATTACAAACAGGGCAATACCGATCAGATTGGCAAATTCACCTACATACATCGTATTAGTGCCTACCGTCACCAGCTTAATCAGGATCTTGATCACTTCCACTGCAGCAGCTGAAGCCGGTCCCATAAGAAACAGTGCAATAATAGATGGAATATCACTGAAATCCAGCTTGTAGAACGGCGGCATCATCGGTACCGATATCTCAAGGGACATCAGGGCTCCCGCCAGTGCAGCCAGCATCGCTGTGTAAATCATCTTCTGTGTGCTCCATTTTTTCTTTTCCATTTCTTTTTCCTCCAGAATCATAGTTTGAGCAGATATCCTAAATCCCGGAAAGATGTGTGGAAGTATCAGGTTCTGTCACAAAAAAAATCTCAGGTTCCTCGGAACCTGAGATCTTACTTTTCAATCCTGACATCACATGACCCTTGGCCATGCCTCCATGTTTGAATCATCTTCTCTCATCCAGACTATACTGTCGGTACCGGAATCTCACCAGTTCAGCTGCCTCATCGCAGTTCGCGGACTATACCGCCGGTAGGGAATTACACCCTGCCCCGAAGAATTTATTCTATTCTGTTCTGCATCTAAGATAGCACAAGGAAGTAGATCTGTCAACTGACTTTTATGCAAACAATGGCTTCAATGCCTCTGCCAGCTTGTCCTTCTGTGCCTGTGCCTCTGCCAGATCCTTACCCAGAGTGGTGAAGTAGGTCTTGATCTTTGGTTCTGTTCCGGATGGACGAACCACTACGGTAGCTCCACCTTCCAGTGCATAGATCAGTACATTGGCTGCAGGAAGTCCGGTCTCATCCGGCTTCTTGTAATCTGTTACCTTCGTTACTGCATAGCCTGCGAATTCTGTTGGTGGGTTGTCACGAAGCTGCTGCATGATACCAGCCATCTTGTCCATTCCGGTAAGTCCCTGGAATTCATAGCTGTCTACCTTATTCAGGTAACGGCCATACTGCGCATAAATCTCTTCCAGGCGCTGCTTCAGGGAGCTTCCAATACTGCGGTAGTATGCTGCCATCTCACAGATCAGCATGGAACCGATGACTGCATCTTTATCACGTACATATGAGCCGGCCAGATATCCGTAGCTCTCTTCAAATCCAAAGATAAATCGGTCTACTTCGCCTGCTGCCTCCAGCTGTGCAATCTGATCACCGATCCACTTGAATCCAGTCAGCACATTTCTCATCTCTACACCGTAATGAGCTGCCACAGCATCTGCCAGTGGTGTGGATACGATAGATTTTACTGCTACTGCTTTTTCTGGTAATGTTCCTTTTTCGATTCTTCCTGCACAGATGTAATCGAGCAGAAGAACACCCACTTCATTACCGCTTACCAGTTCGTAAGAACCATCCGGGCACTTCATGGCAATACCCACACGGTCTGCATCCGGGTCAGTAGCCAGCATCAGGTCAGCACCGGTCTCCTTTGCCAGTTCCAGACCTTTTTCCAGTGCTGCGAAGATCTCTGGATTAGGGTAGCTGCAAGTGGTAAAGTATCCGTTCGGATATTCCTGTTCCGGTACAATAGTGATATCTGTGATACCGATATCCTTCAATACCTGTGTCACTGGTACCAGACCAGATCCATTCAGCGGGCTGTATACCAGCTTCAGTCCTGCAGTCTTGCACAGTCCCGGACGAACCTGACGGGATTCGATAGCTTCATAAAGTGCCTTCTTGCAGTCATCCCCTACAAAACGGATCAGTCCCTGTTCTACCCCTTCTGCAAAGGATATGTATTTTGCACCATTCAGTACATCTGTCTTCTGAATCTCGTTATATACGATGGCAGCTGCATCATCGGTCATCTGGCATCCATCCGGGCCATAAGCCTTATAACCATTATACTGTGCCGGATTATGGGATGCCGTCACCATAATACCTGCATTACACTGATAGTAACGTGTCGCAAAGGACAGTGCCGGTACCGGCATCAGTGCATCATAGATTCTTACCTTAATACCATTAGCAGCCAATACACCTGCTGCTGTCTTGGCAAATACATCGCTCTTCAGACGGCTGTCATAGCTGATCGCTACTGTCTGATTACCGCCCTGTGTCTTTACCCAGTTAGCCAGCCCCTGTGTGGCCTGACGTACTACATAAATATTCATTCGGTTCGTTCCTGCGCCAAGTACACCACGCAGTCCTGCTGTGCCAAACTTTAAGGCAACGGCAAACCGTTCTTTGATCTCATTCTCATTATCTTTGATTTTTGTAAGTTCCGGCTTTAAGTCAGCATCTTCCAGGTCCGCAGCAAGCCAACGCTCGTATTCATTTCGATACATTTTTACCACTCCTACCTTTGTTTTTTCTACAAAATTTGTTCAATATGACAAATCTCCAAATTAACTATACCCCTTTTCCCGCTTTCTGTCAATTAGTTCCAACTATTGGCCCTCAACAGTTTTAGCTGAAATCAGTCTGACAAAAAAGGGCAGCAATTCCACTCTTACATGAAATCACTGCCACAAAACTCTTATTCTCCGAAAAGGCCTTTTACCCGGTAAATACCGCCCTTAGACAACTTATCTTACATCTCAGCCTTGTATGCTTCAATCGCCTGAATCGTAAGATCATAAGACTCCACTACTTTCTGATAAAGTACTTCATCTGCCGGCTCAGTACATGGGCGAAGCTGTTCTGTCAGCTCAGACACACGCTCCATCAGTTCTGTAAAAGCCAGATTCGCTGCCACACCCTTCAGTGTATGGGCTGCGCGGAAAGATTCCTGAATATTTTCCTCTGCTACAGAAGTCTTCAACAAATCCATGGATGTATCATCCAGGAACTTCAACATAAACTTCTCAATCAGTCTGTCCATAGCCAGTCTGGACTTGGCATCCTCATAGTTCCCATGTAATTTTCCATAACATTCCTGCAGTGTCATCGTATTGTTCCTCGCTTTCTGCCTTCTCTACTGAGTAGTACAACTCTGCTGTATCAGCGTCCTATTTTAGCAGATTATCATTTTCAAAATAGTCAATCTTCATTGCATGACGAACTTCCTGAAGTGTAGCAGCTGCTGTAGCCTCTGCCTTTTTACTGCCTTCCCGTAAAATCTCATAGACTTCCGGAAGCTTCTGTTCCCACATTTTACGTCTCTCACGAATCGGTTCTAACTCTGCTTGAAGAACTGCATTCAGGAACTTCTTCACCTTCACATCTCCCAGACCGCCTCTCTGATAATGATCCTTTAATTCCTGGAGGTTCTGATAATCCGGTAGGAACTCCTGGAAATATTCATCCCTGCAAAATGCATCCAGATAAATAAATACCGGATTGCCTTCTACCTTACCCGGATCCTGTACTCTTAAGTGATTCGGATCGGTAAACATGGACATAACCTTTTTCTTAATGTCTTCCGGTTCTTCCGAAAGATAAATACAGTTACCCAGAGACTTGCTCATCTTGGCCTTACCATCAATACCTGGCAGACGCAGACAAGCCTGATTCTGAGGAAGCATAATACTCGGATCCGTCAATGTCTCACCATATACACTGTTGAACTTGTGCACAATCTCCTTGCACTGTTCCAACATCGGCATCTGATCTTCACCTACCGGAACGGTTGTTGCATGGAAAGCTGTGATATCTGCTGCCTGACTGATCGGATAACAGAAGAATCCGGTCGGAATGCTGGCTTCAAAATCACGCATCTTGATCTCTGCCTTAACAGTCGGATTTCTCTGTAATCTGGATACCGTAACCAGATTCATATAATAAAAGGTCAGCTCTGTCAGCTGCGGTACCATAGACTGAATAAATATCGTGGACTTTTCAGGATCCAGTCCACAGGCCAGATAATCCAGTGCCACCTGCATAATATTCTGCCGCACCTTCTCCGGATGCTCTGCATTGTCTGTCAGAGCCTGTGCATCTGCGATCATAATATAAATCTCATCATATTCTCCGCTGTTCTGCAGTCTGACCCTCTCCTTCAAGGATCCTACGTAATGTCCTACATGAAGCCGTCCAGTTGGACGGTCACCTGTTAAAATAATCTTTTTCACAAGTTGCCCCCACTTTCTCTCTTATCAGTATGAAAAAAAATACCCCGATAAACCAGTAATATCAAGTCTATCGAGGCTATTCACATAGCGGAAGGGAGATTTGAACTCTCGACACCACGGGTATGAACCGTGTGCTCTAGCCAACTGAGCTATTCCGCCACAACAATCAATATTATAATGGATGATATGAATGTTGTCAACTGTTTTTTGTATGATTTTTCAAAAATCTGCCCCGTTAATTCTGCGCACGAAACAGGATCTCATCCTCTCCCACCATTCCGAGCTTCTCTTTTGCAATCTCTCCTGCGTATTCTTCTGTCTTAACCTTTTCCTGCAGCTGAGCAATCTCTTCCGTACGTTCACTCTCATCTTCCAGCTGAGAATTCAGCTTTTCGATCTGCTGCACATATCCGGCATTCTTATCCTTCAGCTGGCTGCTCTGTACTAGCATCACACACAGCAAAATGAATACAACCGCTGAAATACAGATAATCTCCCTGCGGTTACTGCCTTTATATTTCTTTCTTGCCATTCTATGCTCCCAAAAAACGTTGCTGTTCACTCTGCGACTCTAAGTCATTTTACCTCTATTTCTGAACTTTTTCAACAGCTTTATACAAATCCTTCGTAAAAATGACGCCACTCCCCACTGGCACCAGGCGCCCAGAATCACTGCTGCCGCTGAATACAGCCGTATCGCTCCGTCATTTGCCCGAAATACTGCAATAAAAATCACCAGTGCTGCATTACACCAGTAGAAAAAATCTTCCAGATTCACTGCCAGGTCACTGTGCCGAATCAGCCTTCGCACACCGGCAAGCAGCAGATATTCCACAACCAGCAACATTCCGACTGTCAAACTGACTGCAAAAAAAGCTGCCTCCTGTCTGATCCCCTCACTCATCCTCAGCTCATCAGCCGCTGCAGCAGACTGCCCTCTTTTTTCTTTTTATGCCCGCTGGCGGAATAAGTCAGACTGTCTACCTGGCCTTCCAGATCTGCCTCTCCCTTTTCCAGATTCAATTTGCTGATATGCAGTCCTTTTCCTTTGATACTCAGCATTCCCATTTCTGTATCCATCAGGATCTCTGTTTCATCAAAAGAAAGCACATCACTGATCCCGGTGACTGTTCCGCTTTTTCTCCCAGATATCCAGATCTTATGTCCTCCGGTAATCTGCTTTTCCTCCATCCATTCACCCTCTTCGCCGGACTGTTATGGTCTTGATTTATATTATGTCCGCCGTCGGATCTCAGAACAGAAAAATCTCGCAAATGATGCCGATTGTCGATCAGATGCGAGTTCTTTTTTTCTTTCCTGTCAGATGTACCTGTATAACTCCTGTGCTTCGTCTTTTTTCACAGTCTCCTGTACATTCAGCACTTCTGCTTTTACACTTCTGGTTCCGAACTGAATCTCAATGATATCTCCAGCTTTCACATTCACAGATGCTTTTGCCACCTTATCATTCACCAGCACTCTTCCTGCATCACAGGCTTCGTTGGCCACAGTACGCCGCTTAATCAGTCTGGATACTTTCAAAAATTTATCAAGTCTCATATTTTCTCCTATCTTAGAAAAGGGGGAACTGTTCAGACCCCACTGTGAAGGTACTGAACAGATACGAAAAAGGGAGCCTATCCAGCTCCCAGTTTCACATCTCTTAATTAGTTGATAGCATCCTTTAATGCTTTTCCTGCTTTGAACTTTGGAGACTTGGATGCTGCGATCTGCATGGTCTCACCTGTCTGAGGATTTCTTCCTTCTCTTGCAGCTCTTTCAGATACTTCAAATGTTCCAAATCCTACTAACTGGATCTTTTCACCTTTTTTTAATTCTTCTTCAACAACTTCTGTGAAAGCCTTTAATGCCTTCTCTGCATCTTTTCTGGATAATTCTGTCTTTTCAGCAATTGCTGCAATTAATTCTGTTTTGTTCATGAAAATGATTCCTCCTCTTATCTCTTCACCCTTCCCTTAAACAGGAAAGTCTATGCACTGAAATTTTCCCTTTTCAAATGCCTGTTATATTTATATACCGAGTGCCCCGTTTTGTCAAGCATTTAGAGCATTTGTCGCAGAAATACGCCTCTTTTTTCCTCCTGTACAGCCAGTTTTTTCAGTTTTTCTCCATTCTTTCCAGACAGGCAGGCTTTCCTGCAATTATAATACTGATTGGCCAGTTTCCAGAACTTTTCCGGATAGCAGAGCCGTATGAAAAGATACTTTCGTTCTCCTTCTGAAAGAGGCCTGATACGTTCATATGCTTCTATCATACGCTTTCCCATTTTCAGAGACCACTCCTGCTTTTCCATGATTTTCCGTACAAACTGGTACAGATCGCTGACAGGAATATCATACCCACATTTTTCAAAATTAGACGTAAAAATCTGCTTTTTTCCAAGGAAATAAATGTTATGCTGATTATAGTTGCCATGGCACATTTCTCCGGCTTCCACGCTCGCCCTGTACAACGTCTCATACCCGGAATTCTCCAGCATTTCCAGCGCTTCTCTGGCCTGTCTGGCATATTCCGGATACTGCTTCAGAAACATACTTTCAAATTCCGTCTTTTGTTTCCGTTTCCGCACGAACTCATTCACTTTTTTCAGTTCCTGGTTGTGCCGTTTCCAGACCTCTGTCAGGCATTCTCCTGCATACAGTCTCTCTCCCTCTGCCTGTGGCCAGACCATCATTGTATGAAGATGAGCCAAATTCGCAGTCGCAGCTTCCACATCAAAAGCGCTGGATGTATCACATTCTCTTCCTTCCTGCCAGTCTTTCAGCACACAGGTATTGTCATCCCAGTCCCGGCACAGATAGGCTCCTTCCCTGCTGGCCATAACTTTGTCTGTATAATGCAATCCCTTCTGTTCCATACGTTCCAGCAACTGATTGGTAAACACGATCTTTTTTTCACTTCCGGTATAATCCGTCAGCAGCTTTTTCCCCAGAGAGGTCTCACAAATATAAGAGCCTCTTCCACGTGTTGCACTGATCAGCTCCAGGTCATACTGCTCTAATAATTTCAGGCTTTTTTCGTTCACTCATACCCCTCCCCCCTGCTCCTTCTATCCTATGCAGGAGAGAGATGGTTTATGTGTCAGTTTTCTGCACTGTTCCCATAGGTTTTCAACAGATATTCCCGTTCATTATGTTCCGGTGTTTCAAGAACATCTTCCAGCATCTGGTTCAGGATTTCCCCGATTTTCTTTCCCGGCTCCATTCCTGCTGCAATCAGGTCTTTCCCAGTTACCTGAAGGTTCTTCAGTGATATGCAGTCCTTCCGTTTCAGGATTTCATCGTACACCTGATGCACACGCTCCAGATTGACCAGCTTTTCTATTTTGCGATATTCGCTCTGTGCCAGTATGTCTGCCCCCATTACCTGAAACAGTCCCGGAAAGATGTCTTCTCCGGCCCGGTGCAAGAGACGCCGAATCTGCCGTTCATCTGGCTGCGGTCTGGCATCGTGATACAGGACAATACGTTTCACCTGATCCATCGTCGCATTATCAAACTTTAATCTCCGCATAATCCGGACAGTTTCCTGTGCACTTACGTTAGCATGTCCGTGAAAATGATCCACCCCGTCTACTGTTGTCCTGGTCTGTGGTTTTCCAAAGTCATGGAACAACACAGACAGACGGAGAACTTTTTCCGGATCTGTGAATTCCAGAGCTTTTAACGTATGCTCCCCTACAGAATACATATGATGGGGATGATGCTGCGGAGTCTCCATCATAACATCAAATTCCGGCAGTACCACCCGGGTAATGCCCAGCTCATAAGCAGTTCGCAGCATCTCCGGATGTGGAGACACCAGCAGCTTCACCAGCTCTGTCTGAATTCGCTCTGCGCTGATATCCTTCAGATTCCCAGCCAGTGCTCTTGCAGCATCTGCCGTCTCCTTTTCGATCTCAAACCCAAGCTGAGCCGCAAACCGTACCGCCCGCAGAATGCGCAGGGCATCTTCTTCGAACCGTTCTCCGGCCACACCTACGCAGCGAATCACACCATGTTTCAGATCTTCTATCCCACCAAATGCATCTACCATTCCGCAACGATCATTATAAGCCATGGCATTGATCGTAAAATCTCTTCTTCGCAGATCTTCTTTTAATTCTCCGGTAAAATTCACCTGCTCCGGATGTCGATGATCCCGGTATTCCCCATCAATCCGGTAGGTGGTGACCTCGAATCCCTCTTTGTCCATCATCACTGTCACAGTTCCATGTTCAATACCGGTATCAATCGTACGGTGAAACAGTTCCTTGACCTGCTCCGGCAGCGCCGACGTGGTGATATCCCAGTCAGCCGGGATTCTTCCCAGCACGCTGTCGCGAACGCAGCCGCCTACTGCATATGCTTCGTAGCCGGCTGCCTCCAGAGTCTGAATAATCACTTTTACCTTTTCTGGTAACTGTATCTTCATATGCTCTCCTTTTTCTGTTATCCCTGTGCCAGGAAGAATGCCAGCACTACAATACCAAGGATAATACGATACCATCCAAACACGGTAAAGCTATGCCTGCGAATATAACCAAGCAGCAATTTGATCACCACAATAGATACCACAAACGCCACCACCATGCCTACCAGGAGTAATACCACTTCACTGGCAGAAAATACCAGACCAAACTTCAGAATCTTCAGCAGACTGGCCCCCAGCATAACCGGCACTGCCAGGAAAAAGGTAAACTCTGCTGCCACAGTTCTGGAAATACCGATCATAATGGCTCCCAGAATGGTCGCTCCGGATCTGGACGTTCCAGGGAATACCGCTGCGATCAGCTGGAATGCCCCAATGCAGAATGCCATCGGATAAGTGATCTGTGCAATGCTGTTTACCTTCGGTACCACATCTTTATTCTGGTGTTCTATAATAATAAACAGCACACCAAATACAATCAGTGCAAATGCTACCGTCCAGTAATTATAAAACAGGCGGTCCAGTTCATCTTCAAATAAAATTCCTACTACGGCAGCCGGTACGCAGGCTACCAGAATCTTAAACCACATAGAAAAGGTATCTTTTTTGATGAAAAACCTTTCTTTTGTAGAAAACGGCCACAGCTGTGGAAAATACAAGACTACAACAGCCAGTATGGCGCCCAGCTGAATGACCACCAGGAACATAGACATGAATTCATCAGTTACATCCAGCTTCACCAGTTCATCCAGCAAAATCATATGACCGGTACTGCTGACCGGAAGCCATTCTGTGATTCCTTCTACAATTCCGAATAAAATTGCTTTTAAAATTTCAATTATTTCCATTTTCTTTCCTTTCTATCTATGGTTTCCATTATTATTCCTGATACTTATCCAGGAAACCAATAAACTGATTGCCTGATTTCTCAAACAGTGCCAGGGAATCCTCATCACTGAGCAGATACGTATCATCCGCGCCAGGTTCATAAAAACTGATATTTCCCCACTGGTCATACCCGTTCAGAATCCGGATGCCTTCTGTCGTATCTGCCAGCACCGGATTACCTTCACTGATGAAATAAAGGATCTCATCCATATTGCATCCGGCCAGATTCAGTACCATCTTATCTGGAAGCTGCTGTGCCAGCGCCGCCTCATCCATTGTACCATTTAAAATACAGGGATCGATGGAAGACAACGGTATGGTACTCTCTGTTGCCTTATTTCCTCTTTCCCAGATATACTGATGGCTCTGGTTGACCACTACGCCAAACAGTTCGTCTGCCTTCACAATTGCAGTATTCGCATGCTCATACATTCCGGCCAGCTGACCTTTGGCATACACATAGTAGATTTCCTGCGTGTCTTCCTGATACGGAATCGTTACAGTCTTGTTTCCATTTTCCACCATCATGCTGCTGCGTATCACCTTCGGTGTCTGGGAAATGATGCCGGCGCCAATCAGAAGTACCACCTCTGTCTTTTTCCGGTCTGTCACCTGCGTAGTCAGTCCAATGCCGGTATCTTCTGCCACATTATCAATAATATGATCTTCCGCCGCCTCTACCCAGTCATTTCCGGACTTCTGTACTCTTGTCATGGTCAGAAGTCGATCTGAGATCTCTCCTCCTGTGACATAATATCCTGTCTGCGCATACTCCTTTTGTGGTTCTCCATTCTCATCCACAATATTGACCTGTTTCATTGGAAAGAGCTCAGTTCCCTCCTCGCTGCTGTCAATATCCGCCTCATCTGCCACACCATACACCAGCGACTCGCCCAGATAGCCCAGCATCCGGATTCGTTCACTGCCTGCGCAAGTGATCTCTTTTACCTCTCCGGTATCCAGATTTATCATAGAAATCGTACTGGAATTATATGGTTCATTTTCTTTCAGATATGCAAAATGCTTACCGGTACCAGAACCTTCCACACAGCCCAGCTTCAGTCCTTCCATCAATGTTGTCATCTCCATAGTTGCCAGATTGATCTGATAAATGTTCCCATCCAGAAGCATATAGAAGCTGCTCTGATCCTCTGTAATATAGGCCAGTTCTTCCACATCCCTGCGAAGAAGATCATAGGACCGGTTGGTATCCACAAACAGCTTTTCCTCCACAGTACCAGAAGATGCATCATAATGATACAGCCCCACACCTGATTCACCTTCATGACGTCCCCGGTTCATATAACCGGCTACAATGAAGTACACATTACCACCTGGGCTGACATTCAGAACTCTAATATCATGTTCTCCATAAATATCCCGATAATCACTGTCTCCCTTCTGACGGAAGGTAAAGATCTGCGCCATCTTGCCGCTCTGCACATCGTAACTCCAGAGTTCACCGCTCTGTTCAAACGCAAAATAGTTATGGCTGGAGTCACTGGCAAAAGAAATATCATTCTGCGTGATACCAAGATCAATGCCACTGTCCGTAATCACGCCGTTATCTGGATCAAAGACTTCATCTGTAGTTCGTTCAAAGTCCAGCAGCATGACCACTTCATCAGCATAACGCAGGCGGAAGTATTCATTTACTGTATACAGTTCCACATTTCCTTCCTCATCTGCCGCACTGATCAGGTATTGCTGGGTAATGGTTGCTGTCGTCTCATTCAGTTCTTTTATGGCAGGAATGGATTTGTAATAAATCTGCGGATTCAGATTCCCCCATTCCAACTGTTCCGGTGTAGTATGAATATCCATATAGGAAAGATTGGTCTGTTCCACATCGTATTCCGGTTCCAGATAAACAGCCAGTGAATCTGCATTCTTATTCAGACAGTTATCTGAGAACATATTTACAAAATCCAGATATTCCTTTGTATGCAGGCTGTCCTGCTGTACCAGTCTGGTGTAATAATATACATCCTTTCCATCAGACTTCAATTGTATCTGCAATGCATATTCCTGATTCATACGAATCTTGCTTGCCAGAGTAAAATTCGCCGTAATATATTCACCATCGTTCTGGATGTCTGTCACTTTCGTATTTTCCAGGGATTTTGAGCCATCTATGGTCAGTACTTCAAAATAAATATCCTGGACATTTGCGCCAAAGGTCTGGATATGAAGTGATACATCACGATCAGTAGAAATCGGGGTCAATGTATCCCGGATAGTCAACGCTTCCATCGGCTCCACATACCCATGCAGCGGATTCATATCTGTATCCTGATACCGCATATAAACAAGCGGTAAGGTTGCCTTTTTCATATCCTCTGTCTGAATGGTGGTTTCATCATCCATAATATAGGCAAATCCTGCCACCGAACCGATGAAGATCAGAAAAAGCACCACAATTCTAATCAGTATCTTTTTCATCTTCTCCTCCTAACCGTAATCTGTAAAATAGTGGATTCACATTCCAGATTCCCATACAGGTCTGAAGAGAGTCCAGAAGTTTTTCCTTCTTTTCGAAAGGCAGTGGCGTATTCTGCTTCACTGCACGGATCAGAATATTCTTCGGTGTATGTTCCATATCAATAAACTCCAGCACCTGCACCTGATATCCTTCCAGCTCCAGCACATCCGCCCGAAAAGCATCGGTCATCAAAGCCGCCATACGTTCCTGAATCAGCCCATATTTTAAGACCGGATTCATCTCCGTACTGTGCATCTGACGGTTTAACTCATGATGGCAGCAAGGCACCGCAAAGATCACCTTTGCATTCCATTGAAGTGCCTTTTCCAGTGCATAGTCTGTTGCCGTATCACAGGCGTGAAGGGATACCACCATGTCTACCTGATCCACGCCATCGTAATCCGCAATATCCCCGGTCAGGAAGGTCAGGCGGTCATAACCGTACTTCTCTGCCAGTTCCTGACAGTGTTCCATCACATCTTTCTTCAGATCCAGACCGATCATCCGTATCCGGTACTGCTTCTTTACGGTCAGATAATAATACAGGGCAAAGGTGAGATAAGACTTCCCACATCCAAAATCAATCAATGTCAGTTCCCTGTCTTTATCCAACTCCGGTAAAATATCTTCCACAAACTCCAGATATCGGTTGATCTGGCGGAATTTATCATATCTTGACCGCACAATAGCTCCTTCCGCTGTCATAACCCCAAGATCCACCAGAAACGGGATCGGAGTTCCTTCTTCCAGGAGATATCTCTTCTTGCGATTATGATCCAGAACTCTTGCACTACGCATATCTCTGGCTATTTTCTGCTTCACTGTGGCTTTTCCTTTTTTACTTACCAGTGCCTGTATAGACTGGGTGGTAGTATCCATCTGAAGTTGTCTGTAATCTTTTCGAAGCCAATGATCCAACTGTTCCAGCAGCTCTGCCTTCTCATAGTTTTTGTGAAATTCTTTTTTCCCATCTGAGACACTGGTCTGAAAATACAGCTGCTCTTTCAGCTTCACCGGCCGTATCTTTACTTTATCCGCCAGTTCTCCATGACGCTTTCCACTGATGGTCATGCGCAGCATATTCTCATTCATGGTCTGTCTCAGTAAATTCATTAATTGTTCCATATCTGTTCTATATCACCATTCTTTTCCACAACTGTCACAGTGCCATGTGACAGCGTAACGTTCAAATCTGCGCAGCCCGAAAGAAGACGACAATGTCTTTTTCATATTGGTCCATACTGAGATATGCGATACCTTGCTGCTTCCGCATCTCGGGCATCGTACCTCCAGCTTCTTTTTTCCTGCATCAATGCGCCGGTCCACATCGTTCTGGTCATTCATCTTTTTAAACTGCTCTGCCCAGAACTTTCGTTTATTTACCTTTCCAAATGCATATTCATAGTAATTAGCTGTCTTCTTGTCCTTAGGATCTGCCGTTTTTACCAGATAAAAGTAAGCGGATGCCCGAATATAATCTTTCTTATTATGATAGTAATACAAGCCTACATTCTTCATAGCCTGTGCCCAGATCGCGCCTTTGTTCTTCTCGATCTTCATAAAGCAGGAAACTGCCTTTTCCTGGTCATCCGGAAATGGAGCATTGATCTTTGGCATATACAGATTGCCAAGGAAATAATAGGATGCACTGTTCAGTCTGGCTGCTGCCTGGAAAGCATCTGTTGTCTTTTTCATATACGCTTTTCTTTCCGGTGAATCCTTCTGTGCCAGATTGAAATACGCAGATGCAAGATTGGTATAAACGCTGGCATCTTCCGTGATGGCAAGAGCCTTCTCAAACATCTCCACTGCTTTCTCATTATCATTTGCATCGTTTTTATAATAAATCCCCAGTTCATTATAAACCTGCGGAGCCTGACTTTCCTCTGCAAGAGCCAACAGCCCGGCTTCTCGTTCCGAGCCTTTCTTCTCCTTCAGCCTTTCCAGCTTAGTTCTTAATTTATCATCCATATGACTATGTCTCCTCTCTGGTGTACGCTCACTTCATGATCCTCACACGCTATGCGCTACTCTCCCAGTATTCTTTATTCTATAATAAAAAGACACGGACTTCAATAAAAAAGTCCGTGTCTGAAAAATATCCTATATTGTATGTAGTCGTTACACTGTACTCTTAAACTGCATATCCAACCAGACGTGGGAGAAACAGTGATACAGCCGGAACAAAGCTGAGTAACAGCAATGTAATAATCATAGCAAGATAGAATGGCAGGGTTGCCTTTACGATCTTTTCGATCTTAACACCAGATACAGCAGAACCGATGAACAATACGGTACCTACCGGAGGTGTCAGCAGACCGATACCACAGTTCAGGATCATCATGATACCGAACTGGATTGGGCTGATGCCGATGGATGTTGCCAGTGGCAGAAGGATAGGTGTTGCAATCAGGACGATTGGAGCCATATCCATGATGCATCCCAGAACCAGAAGGATCAGGTTGATCAGCAGTGTCAGCAGGATCTTGTTGGTTGTGACAGAAGTAATGGCACTTGCCGCAAGATCTGGCACATGCAGATAAGTCAGGCAGTAACCGAAGATACTGGAGGTACCGCAAAGGATCAGTACCATAGCCAGTGTATCGATACATTCACCAAATACTGCCCACAGGCTCTTCCAGTTCAGTTCTCTGTAAACAGCCATACTTACCAGTAAGCTGTAAAGTACTGCGATAGCAGCAGATTCAGTAGCTGTGAATACACCACATACTACGCCAACTACTACGATCAGGATCGCCAGCAGAGCCCATATAGAAATCTTTAACTGTTTAAAGAAGTTCTTAATAGAGAATGCTTTTCCCTTTGGATAATTTCTCTTCATGGAAATGATGTAAGAGAAGATCATCAGAGAAACAGCCAGGAGTGCTCCTGGAAGGTATCCGGCCATGAACAGCGCACCAACAGAAACTCCACCGGCTGCTGTACAGTAAATAACCATGTTGTGAGATGGAGGAACCAGAAGACCTTCTACAGAAGAGGTAATGGTAACTGCTGTAGAGAAATCAGCGTCGTAACCGGCTTCTACCATCATAGGGATCATCAGCTTACCAACAGATGCGGTATCTGCTGCTGCAGATCCTGAAATACCTCCAAAGAAGTAGGATGTTACGATGTTAACCATGGCCAGTCCGCCATGCATCCATCCAACCAGTGACTCAGCCAAAGCAACCAGCTTATTGGAAATACCGCCGGCACCCATGATACTACCCATGGTGATGAAGAATGGTACCGCCATCAGTGAGAAGGAGTAAACCCCTTTGACCATCTGTGTAACAACGGTTGTATACGGAAGCTTTAAATATGTCAGGCAGAGACAGGAGGCAATGGCTACTGCAAATGCGATCTGCACACGCAGAGCAACCAGCAGTAAGAAGCCCACAATCAGAATTAAAATTGCGATTCCGTTTGAACTCATATTATTTTTCCTCCTTTGCTGACAGTTTTTTCACGTCTTTTGCTAATGCCTCAAGAATAAAGATGCAGATTACAATACCTGCAATCGGTACACCTGCATACATCCAGAATTTGGACAGTGCAGGAAGTGTAGCGTATTTTACACGGCTTCCTACAGTCGTTGCTGTATTAAAGCCTTCATAAATCATAATGATAGAGAATGCCAGAATCAGAACATCTGCGAAGATATCCAGTACCTGACAGAGCTTCTTTGGCAGGAATTCATCCAGGGATGTCATTCGGATATGTGTTCCCTTTCTTACAGCAAGTGCTGCTGCAAGGAATGCCATATAAGTCATAAGGGTAAGAACCACTTCTTCACTCCAGGCCGGATCCTTGAACAGTGGAATATACTTTCCAACATAACGACCTGCTACTGCGTAAGAAGTGATCAGAATATCTGCGATCAGAGCAATCTTACAGATAAACATAACCAGTGCATAAAGCTTATCTAATACACGTTCAATTGCTTTCATTTTCGAAAACCTCTTTCTTTTAAAACTCAGAACATCACGTCAAAGTCATTCCCACCTGTGCAGACACAGGTGGGAACACGACTTCTTATGCTGTCATCAACGACTTAAACCTTATTTTGCAAGATCTACAACTGCCTGATAGAAGTCTTCGATACCCTTTGTATTTTCTGTGATAACATCAGCAACTGCTTCTTTGTAAGGAGTCTTGTCTTCTACTTCTGTAAATACAGCGCCCTTATCTGCCAGACTCTTCATGCAGTCTTCATCTGTCTGTGCAGACTGTTCTTTGTTGAATTCCTGAGCTTTCTGAGCTGCTTCCTGAACTGCTGCGAACTGTTCGTCTGTCAGTTTGGATTTTGCAAGGTCAGAGATGATATATACTGCGTTACCCAGTGTATGTTCATCAAGGATTACGTTAGGAGCTACTTCGTAGAATGCATTCAGTTCGTATGGGGAAAGTGGCTGTTCAGCACCATCTACTACACCAGACTGAAGAGAAGTATAAAGCTCACCAGAGGAGATAACTGTCGGTGATCCGCCAAGTCCTTCTACGATACCACGCATGATTGGGTCATCTGCTACACGGATCTTCTTGCCGGCGATATCAGCTACGTCTGTAACAGCATCTTTGAAGAAGAAGCTTCTGAATCCTTCTTCGTAGAAGCTCAGTCCTGTTACACCAAGAGTAGAGATCTCATCGAAGATTTCATCTTTCAGTTCTGACTCTGCTACTGCCCAAAAATGATCACGACTCTCGAATAAATATGGAAGACCGAGAGATGCAGTCTTTGGACAGCTGTAGTTTGTCAGACGGGATGTTGTGATACGCTCGATATCTACAGTACCTGCCTGTGCCAGCATACCATCCAGGATTTCTGTTTCGCTTCCAAGTACCTTAGAACACTGGATATCGATATCAACTGCACCATCTGTCAGTTCGTTAACCTGTTCTTTGAAATAGTTAGCTACTTTTCCGGAAAGGGAATCTTCTGCGTTCTCTTCAGCCAGAACGAGTGTTACATCTGCTGCGGATACAGATGCGCCAGCGGATACTGCAATAAGACCTAACATGATTGCTGCAACTAATTTTTTCTTCATTTCTTTCTCTCCTTATTTTTTAAAAATTTTGTGCCATCTGCCAAAAGACATTGGCTGGTACCCGGGTAATCTGTCTTTTTTTTCCTGCAACCGGTATACCGCTGAAATAATTCTATCATTATACTCTATAAAAAGCAAGTATTTTTCATCATTCTGTATGTCTGTCCTTTTTGTCTTTTTGCATCATATTTTCAGATATTTTATTAATACCTTCTGAAGTTTTCCAATATTCAGCGGTTTGGACAAATGTTCGTTCATTCCACTGGCCATGGACTTCTTCACATCTTCCTCAAATGCATTGGCACTCATGGCTATAATCGGCATCTCCCGACAATCTTTCCTGTTCAGCTTCCGAATGGCTTCCGCAGCCTCCAGGCCGTTCATTTCCGGCATCATGATGTCCATCAGTATCAGATCATAGGTATCTTCCGGCACTTCCATCATCCGTTTTACCGCCAGACGTCCGTTTTCGACACTGTCCACCTGAATCTGATATTCTTCCAAAATTGTCTGAATAATTTCCAGATTCAGTTCATTGTCCTCAGCCACCAACACTTTGCAGCCCTCAAAGGTACAGTTCTCAGAAACCTTTTCCTGTTCTTCTTTTTTTTCTCTGGCAAATTCCATTTGCATGGTAAAGCTGAATTCACTTCCCTCTCCTGGCTCACTCTCCAGCACGATATCACTTCCCATCAGCTGTACCAGCCGACTGCTGATAGCCAGTCCAAGACCATTTCCCTGTCTTCGGCTGATTTCTCTGGTATCTGCCTGTTCAAAGCTCTGGAAAACCTTCTTCTGATCTTCTTTGCTGATACCAATTCCGTTATCCCGTACAGAAAAGAACAGTTTTGCCCCGGTCTGACTGCTGCTGATTTCCCGGACGGTCAGACAGATCATCCCATTTTCTTCTGTAAACTTCACTGCATTTCCAATCAGATTAATCAGTACCTGATTGATGCGAAGTTCATCTCCGTAATATCTGGTATGCTTCAGGTCTACAATCTTCCTGTAAATCAGATGTTTCTCCTCCAGCCTGGACGCAAACAGTTCGTTAATATTGTCTACCATCTCTCTCAGATCAAAATCAGCCAGTATCAGCTGCATTCTTCCGCTTTCGATCTTGGACATATCCAGAATATCATTGATCAGACCCAGAAGGTAGTTGGAAGAATTGCGGATCTTCTTCAGACAGTCCAGAATCTTCTCCTGTGATTGTCCCTCATGAAGAGCAATATCAGTCATTCCCATAATACCGTTCATCGGTGTACGTATCTCATGAGACATTCTGGCAAGGAATTCTGCCTTGGCATTACCGGAAGAATCATGTCTCTGCTGGTTCAGACGATTCTGAATCAGCATAACGACCTCCTGCAGTTCATTCTGTTCTTCCTCATTCAGCTCTTCCTGAGCCTTCAGCCCAAAGATCAGAATGCTTCCCATGTACTTTCCACCGTCTGTCATATGAAGTACTGTACCGTCCTGCTGCCTGATAAATGGTGCAAACAGCGGACTGTTGCGACAGACATCTCCGATGCTCTGCAGTCTGTCCGGATCGCAATGTTTATAGAAAGAGAGATAATCCTCCTGCTCGTACCTGGCAATCTCAGACAGCTTTTCTGCCTTCGGATCCCTGTGCCACTGATACTCCAGAATATTTGCCTTGTAATCTGAATCCAATACTGTAATCAGAATGCCTTCCTGATGATAGGTATCCAGCATACGATAAGCAAGAACATCCAACAAAACTGACAGATCTCCCTCTTTATCAAAAAGATTCAAAGCAAGAGAAACCATATTCATCTGACTGAGCCATGCCATGGACACAACATTCCCCGGACGGAAACGAACCGGAGGCTGATTCCAGCCGCTTTGATATACCACAGCTTCTGCATCCATATTCTTCGCTCGATACAACGCTGCCGCTGCCTGATCCAGCAATTCTCGATCAGACTGGTTTCTTCCCTGGACCACACCACAGCAGAAAGCCAGCTCCAGAGTATCCCGGTGAATCAGTTCTGCAAACTGTTTGCTGACTCTTGCCAGCATCTCACGAACTTTTTTTCCATCGGTTTCTTCTGTCCAGACCAACAGTTCATCTGCCCCGGAACGAATCCGGACATTTCCCTTTACCACAACTTCATCCTTCAGAAGCTGTGCCAGATACTCCATGAGAATGTCTCCAAAAATCAGTCCAAATCGCTCATTCATTCTTGTAAAATGATCCACATCCAGAAGAATCATATGCCCCTGTGGCACATACTTTCTTCTGTTTGCCAGTTTTTTCAGTCCCAGCTGGAGGCGATAATACCAGGTTACCGGGTCTATCTGCTCCTTTTTCTGATACGCAAGCTCCCGGATTTTACGTTCATGAATATTGCGGATATTTCCCACCAGTTTGGTACGAACCTGCCGGCTGTCCACCACTTCTTTTCCGTTTAACTGCACCCAGGTATAGTCCTGCATCTCTGGCATCTTCAGGCGAAATTCTATCTGAAACTCTGTTCTGTCACTTTCTCTCAGTTCCTTCAGCCGCGCTTTATCATCCGGATGTACCAGGTATCCATCCAGATATTCCGGATGCGTCCTGCAGTCCCAGATACCATTCATCGTTTTGCTGTTTACAATCTCCAGGGTCATGTTGCAGTAATCGAGGGTGAAAAAAATATCTGTGGAATTTTCCACTGCCATTTTGTATTTTTCCGATTCTTCCTGGATACGCTCTTCTGCCTGCTGCTGTTCATCTGTCAACGTCTCTACCACTTCATGGATCTCGTCGATTTCCCTGATTCCAGATTTATGAAAGCCATGGATGCCTTCCACTCCACTGCGCACGCTGTTTACCAGCCGAGCAATCGGCCTGGTCACACTGCCTACCAGAACACTGACCATCAATACTCCAAACAGCACACCAAAAGCAACGGAAATCAGCATACTGGTGAAAATCTTTCTGCCAACCCCGAATATGGCATTTTCTGTTTCAAATCCAATCAATGTCCACTCTGTATTCTGATATGGCACATGATTCCCATAAAGTTTCAGCCCGTGCACGGTTGCGTAGACATTTTGCTTTCCAATCTGTACTCCCCTTACCTGATAAAAATTTTCCTGTTTCTGTGGAAGCA
The DNA here is from genome assembly GCF_025567005.1 of Muricoprocola aceti. Taxonomy (NCBI): domain Bacteria; kingdom Bacillati; phylum Bacillota; class Clostridia; order Lachnospirales; family Lachnospiraceae; genus Muricoprocola; species Muricoprocola aceti. The sequence goes on along the minus strand of NZ_JAOQKE010000008.1, from coordinate 24,135 downwards.
GTTCAAATGTGTCACCAGAGCCTGCTGTCAGCTCATAGAGGTTTCCCCTACCGCTGATCGAACGGTAGCTGCCATCTTCCTGCCTTACCGCAAGCATATATCCCGCATTCTGATTTGCATCCAGCTCCTGTACCTGAAATTCCTCTTCCAGTTCACTTAAACCGATCTCTATCCCAAGAATTCCGAACAGCTGGCCATCACAGGAAAGTGGAATCGAATATGTAATGATCTTATGGCTGTCCATATAATCATCTTCCAGGACAAATGGTTCTGCCCAGTAACCCAGATATTTATAAGCACTTTCCCCGTTCTCCTGTGCTGCCATATATGGCTGATAAAAAAAATCATCTGCTGCACGTACGCCATTTCCGGCGAGAGAAAACCTGGTAGCCCAGGCAGAATCCAGTGAGATTCCTTCTGTTCTGGCCAGATTCTTACTTCCTCTTTCCATCAACAGATCCGTATTGGTTGCTGACTGATGTTCCGGATCCGAATCTCTTACAAAAAAGCCCTGATACTGCGCCGCCTGATTCGTATCCTGTCCATTGGCCAGCACCAGAAACAATCCTGTCACATTATTTTTCTGCAGTACATCCACACATTCTGGAAAAACCACATCCAGGTAGTCCTTCTGCATCTCATCACTTTGAAGAAATTCTCCCATATCCGCCTGTTCCGACTGCATGGTGCTTTTCAGGCTCTGGGACAGCGTGCCTTTTTCACTTCCAATAAAGCTCCACTGCTCCAGCATTTTATTTTCCAGAATTACTTTTCGGTTTTCTACTGTCTGTCCCATCATATCTACAGCATTGTTTTCCAGCATCCGGTCAGCTCCATTGATCTTCATCGTTCCAATGGATACGGCTCCCTGTGCAATCATAACAACAACTATCGGTATCATAAAAAGAGAAATAATCGATATTTTCTGTTTCAAACCAATCCCATCCTATTCATTTAATCCGGCTGCCTCTGTCAGCGCACTGACAAACTCGTCATACCAGGTATCAAATGCTTCTTCTGTAATATATGGTGCAGCCGCTTCTTCTCTGGATGTGCCTTCTGACACTTCTGCATCGATAGTCTCACGGTCAGCCACAGCCTTGTCCTTCAGATTGTAATCCAGTATCTTTCTGACCTGATAGCTGTTGGCAAAACATTTCGGTACATAATACCGGGTATCTGCGAACTGATCCATCACCATTGTCAGACAGTCATAAGTCTTTGGAGCGATCTGAAGCTGTTCTTCTTCTACCACGCGATCCAGTGCCTCCGCTTTGTTTGCTTCTTTCTGTACCGGAAGATATCCGGATGCTGCACCAAACTTCAGGCTGTTTTCACTCTGGGTGAACCATTTCAGGAAAACACTTCCTGCATATTCATGTGCTTCGTCTGATTTTGTCATAGCCATACCGGCTCCCTGTTGTACACTGTATGCCTCCCCGCCCTCAAATACCGGTGCATTACAGATCGCATAATCAATTGGATAACTGTCATCATCCAGCTCCACATTGTCCGGGAAATACATGGATGATGCGGTGGATCCCGTATAGGCCAGAGTATCTCCTGTCTTCACATCATCGGAGCCAAACTTACCGTAGGATACAAAGTATCCTTTCACATACGGCACATAGTAATTTTCCCACATTTTATGGATCGCCTCTTTATCTGCCTGAAGTGTCACTTTTCCATCCTCTACCTCAATCAGATCATAACCCATCTGTTTCATTCCAATCAGAAAATAGTTCGACATGGAATCTCTGCCATAGAATGCCTTTCCGTCATCTGGCACATCCGGCGTCTGGGCATCCGTCCAGTCATAGTACTGCTCAGCAACTTTTGCAATTCCTTCTACTGTGCTCAGGTCATCCAGAGTTGCACCCGTCTCTTCTGCGAACTTGTCCCAGTCCGTCTTATTCATCATGGTGATTTCTGTGGACTTTGCAACCGGAAATACATACAGACCTCCGTCTCCTGCAAATTCTCCTTCCTGTACATAGGCATCTACATACTTATCCAGTTCTTCCGCTGTAAAATACTGATTCAGATCTGTCAGCAGTCCATCTTTCTGCAATCCAAGAGCAGAATCCGTGTACGCAGAAAAAAGATCCGGCATCTCTTCCGCATAGATGCCAAGATCTTTTCCTGCTGAGTTATTAAATTCTTCCACAAGCTTGTCAAAAGCAGCCTGATATGCCCCATTATAATAGTGCCATATCGTCAGCGTCACCGGATTCTCTAGATCCAGCACGCCGCCATCATCATATGTTTCTTTATACAAATCACCTGTTTTTAATCATAACAAGCCCGGACAGCCTTGCCAACGAATTACCATCTGCGGCAGTTCCGATTGCGGCATCTCCTGTGATACATCTCATCCTGCAACAGTACCTGGATCAGATCATGAAACCAGTTCACCGGTCTTGGTGGATAAGGTGGTCTTGGTGGCTGTGGCGGATAAGGTGGCTGCGGTGGTGCCATAGGATGATTCATCACATAGATATCCTCTTCCTGCTGCCTCTGCAGTTCTTCTTCCCACTGTGTCATCTTATCCTGCATCTTCTGTTCAATGCCATCTGTCAGTTCCATAATTCTCTGTTTTTCCGGCGTCTCGTCGAACATCACACTGCCTTCATACTCCATGCTGTCACAGACACGTTCTACCTCTTCCAGTACCTGCCGAACCCGCATCGGATAAAGTTCTTTCAGTCTTGTAAGATCTGCTTCATCCTGTATAGCCAGCTGTCTCAGAACGCCAGGATCACGATCCAGCATCTCTGTCTGTAAATGCTCCATCGGCACAGAATCCGTCTGTTTTTCCTCATTTTGCTGTGCCTGCCAGTGCTGTTCCATCACTTCATCACAGTTGGGATAGCAGGGACAGTACTGTGCGCCGCAGCACCCTCTCTTTTTCTTTTCCATAAAAGCTCCTGTTATCAGTCTCCCTATAGGATATGACAATCCAGGGTTTATGGTCAATAAAACAACTCGAAAGCTCCTCCTTCCGGCTCGCAGGTAAACGTCATCTGTTTTCCGGTCACCGGATGCCGGAACTGCAGACGACAGGCACACAGAGCAATCTGTTCTCCTTTTTCTGCCTCTGGATTATACTTCTGATCCCCTGCCAACGGCATATGGCTGGCTGCCATCTGTACCCGTATCTGATGATGGCGTCCGGTGAACAGCTCAATCTCAAACAGGGCACACCCCTCCTTTTCCTCCAGAACTTTATAATAAAGCTGTGCCTTTTTGGCTCCGGTGTTCCTTTCGCTTACCGCCTCCGAACAGTTTGTTTTTCCATTCTTTTTCAGAAAATGGATCAGCATCCCTTCTTTTTCTTCCGGGATTTTACAGCTTACCGCTTGATAATATTTCTTCATCTGGCCATTTTGCACCTGCGCACTTAAAGAAGCCGCGCTTTTTGCATCCCTGGCAAATACCACCAGTCCCTGCACCGGCTGATCCAGTCTGTGAATGACACCCAGATATGGATTGGCCCTTCCTTCTTTTTCAAACAGGTAAGTCTTCATCATACTTTCCAGATCTTTTTTCCCGAAAGATGCATTCTGAACCGCAAGACCGGAAGGTTTCCGGCACACAATGATCTGTTTATCTTCATATACGATGTATTCCATAAATTCTCCTTTTGTCCCCGGCTTCCTATAATGGGAAATGTAATTTCTTATGATTATATGAAAAAAGGATTCCCATTGCTGGGAATCCTTCTCTACGCCTCGTTAGATTAATCTCTATTATAATTTAACAACGTTAGCTGCCTGCATTCCGCGAGCGCCTTCAGTTAAATCGTAAGAAACAGCCTGACCTTCTTCCAGAGACTTGAATCCTTCACCCTGGATAGCTGAGAAATGTACGAATACATCTGCTCCGTCTTCACCTGTGATAAATCCATAACCTTTTTCTGCGTTGAACCATTTAACTGTACCCTTATTCATCTCGGTACCTCCATAAAAATATTGAGCAAATGTCTTCCTGTCTGACACCTTGCCTGAATCATAACTACTCCCCAATTATATGCGTAAATGCCACAAATGTCAAGCTGATTTTATCTGCAAACCCCGTCAGATTCAACAGTTTTCCGTCATTCTTCGCGGTTTTTCATTTTCTGATTTTCCGGTGTCACTGTGCCATAAATCTCCATCGGCACATAGGCTTTCACATGAATTCCATCACCCAGATATTCTTCCTCCAGAAGTTGTCCATACTTGCGGATCAGCTGGATCAGTCCGGCATCTTTGTAATCATAAAATCGTTCGATGAGGACATTTTTTTCATTCAGCAGTTCCTCCAGGATCTTCTTCACTTCTTCCAGGCCTTCCCCCCACTTGGCAGATATCCTCACTGTCTTTTCTGCCTTCAGGTCTCTTGGCAGATATCCATCTTCTACCTTATCCTGTTTGTTAAACAGTGTAACAATCTTCTTATCTGTCACACCCAGATTCTTTAACGTGTCATATACCACATACATCTGCTGATCCATCTGTGGACTGGAAGCATCTACTACATGGAGAATCATATCTGCGTATTTGGCTTCTTCCAGTGTACTGCGAAATGCATCAATCAGATGATGGGGCAGTTTACGGATAAATCCTACGGTATCCGTCAGCAAAATCTCCTGCCCGGAAGGCAGTTCCAGAATTCTTGTCGTGGGATCCAGCGTTGCAAATAACTTATCTTCCTCCAACACCTGCGCTCCTGTCAGAGTATTCAGCAACGTGGATTTTCCGGCATTGGTATACCCCACAATTGCTATCACAGCTGTGGATTTCCTGCTCCGTCTGCTTCTTGCTACTTCCCGGTGACGCTTCACCTCATCCAGCTCCCGGTTCAGCTGGGCAATCCGGCTCTTGATCAGCCGTCGATCCATCTCCAGCTTCTTTTCTCCCGGTCCCCTGGTACCGATTCCACCGCCGAGTCTGGATAAAGAACTGCCCAGTCCCACCAGCCTTGCCTGACGATACTTTAGCTGCGCCAGTTCTACCTGAATCTTTCCTTCACTGGTAGAAGCTCTGGATGCAAAAATATCCAGAATAATCAGTGTCCGGTCCATCACCTTCAGATCCAGTTCTTCTTCCAGATTCTTCAACTGAGCCGGTGTCAGCTCATCATCACAGATGATGCCTGTCGCCTCCACCTCATAAGCCAGCTGCTGTACTTCTGCAATCTTTCCGGTACCAATATAAGTACCCGGATGAATCTGTTCTCTGTTCTGGATCACACGTCCTACCGTCACTGCCCCTGCTGTCTTCGCCAGTTCTTCCAGCTCGTCCAGTGACTGTGCGGTATCATCACCTTCACCGGTGCTTACACCGACCAGTATGACTCTTTCTTCTACTTCTTCTATGATATCAAATCCCGTCATACCTGCTCCCTATCTGGTACTCAGAAAATCATACTCTCTCTGTCCGGCCTCATCATCCGGATAAAGCTGCATGAATTCCTCCGCCTTCTGCTTTGCCGTCTGAAAATCCTGCTTCTTTTCGTATACTACAATCTCATTATACAGCAGATCTCTCCTGGAAGAATCTGACAATTTCAGTGACAATCCAGTCTGGATATCCTGCAACGCCGTATCATAGTCTCCATCTGCCATATCGCAAAGTGCGATGCCATTATAACTCTCTGCTGTCTCTCCAAAAGTCTCCTTATACTGCTGATATACTACCCAGGCTGACTGCGTGTCTCCCTGCGCCAGGTAAACCTGTCCCATCAGACGCATGGCATCCTCTTTTTTAGCTTCTACTGATGGAGCCAGAGCTTCCGCTGCTTTCTCATAGTCTCCCAGGTAATAGTATATACTGCCTTTCTGGTAATCATCCTCCATCCCTGCTGATTCCTGATTCAACACCTGCTGAAGATACTGGTCTCCCACAGCTGACTGACTGATCTCCTCATATTGCCGATAAATGTTCAGCGCCATCTCATAATCCTTTGGCTTCAGTGTCATGGCTCCATCAAAATCTGCCTTTGCCGCATCCGTCTCCCCAAGCTTCAGGAAAGCAACACCACGCATATAATATGCATCCGCATTCTCTCCCAGTTCCAAGATTCTGGTACAGGTATTTTTCAGGCTCTCGTAGTCTTCCATCTTCATCTGGCAGGCCGCTTCATAAAGAGAAATATCTGTCTTTGTCTCCGGCATCTTCTCATCACACAATGCATAGGCCTGTTCAAAGGATGTTACTGCCTGCTCATACTGTGCCTGTTCCATAGCAGAAATACCCGCATCTCTGGCAGACTCCAGCTTTTCCTTTGTCTTATCTCCACATCCAGTCAGCAGCAGCATCACTGCAGCCAGTGCCAAAAGTTTCTTTTTTTTCATCTGTTTTTATTCCTCCTCTATACAAAAACAGGGATCAGTTTCCTGATCCCCATCATCATAACATACTTTGCTTTTCTTGCAAAGTTACTATTTTCCAGATGCTGCTCTGTCAAATTCGTCCAGAACGGACTGATCCGGTGCCGGTGTTGCCAGACTGAATGCAACGATAGCCACACATGCTACAATAAATGCCGGAAGAAGTTCGTAGATGTCCCAGATTCCTCCCAGTGGACGTACCAGATACTTCCATACAAAGATCATCACTCCACCGAAGAGCATACCAGCCAGTGCTCCATACTTATTGGTTCTTCTCCAGAACAATGAGAAGAGAACGACTGGACCAAACGCTGCACCAAATCCTGCCCATGCAAAAGATACAATCTGAAATACGGAGCTGTTCGGATTTCTTGCAAGAATGACTGCAAAAACAGCAATCAGCATCAGTGTAATTCTTGCTGCAATAATACCGCTCTTTCCGTTTCTGTTCAGCATATCGGAGGATACTGCAGAAGATGCTGCCAGCAGCTGAGAATCTGCAGTAGACATCGTAGATGCCAGGATGCCTGCCAGAATAATACCTGCCAGCAATGCAAAAATCACACCATGACGGCTGAGCAGATCTGCGATTCTGACAATAATAGTTTCAGAATTGGAACCTTCCAGTACATCAATTGCTCCTGCTTTGCTCATGGAATATCCTATTACGCCAATAAATACTGCGACTGCCATAGAGATCACTACCCAGATGATCGCAATACGACGAGAAAGTGTCAGTTTTTCTTCATCTTCGATTGCCATGAAACGAAGCAGAATATGCGGCATACCAAAATATCCCAGCCCCCATGCCAGGGTAGATAAAATCGTCAGCAGGCGATATGGCGACGCTGTGCCGGACGCCACATCATAACTCTGGACCATCGACAGATAACCCGGCAGTGCTTTTGCATTGTCGATCACTACATCCAGTCCGCCAGCTACATTCACTCCAAAGATCAATACAATAATCAACGCAATTGACATAATGATACTCTGAATAAAGTCCGTAGTCGATGCTGCCAGAAACCCTCCCATCATCGTATACCCTACAATGACAACCGCACTGATAATCATGGCTGTCATATAGCTCACCCCAAACAGGCTGGAGAACAGCTTGCCACAGGCTGCAAATCCAGATGCAGTATACGGGATAAAGAAAATAACAATAATAATCGCAGAGATCAAAAGCAGAATTCTGCTCTCATCGTGAAAACGATTTTTAAAAAACTGTGGCAATGTGATAGAATTGTTCGCCACATGAGAATAACGGCGAAGTCTCTTTGCCACGATCAAGAAATTCACATAGGTGCCGATGGCCAGTCCAATTGCTGTCCATCCAGCATTTGAAATACCGGTCAGATATGCTACACCAGGCAATCCCATCAGCAGCCAGCTGCTCATATCAGAAGCTTCTGCACTCATGGCTGTTACAAGTGGCCCCAGCTTTCTTCCTCCCAGATAAAAGTCATCCGTGCTCTCATTTTTCCTGGAACACATATAACCGATGTACAACATGCCACCAAGATAAATAATAATGGCAATCATAATACAGACTTTTGCAGATGTCATAATTTTTCTCCTCCTCTTTGTTACTCTTTTGCCATTATAACCTGTCAGGAGAACGATATCAAATAGAACAAAGTTTAGACTAAAGTCTATACTTTTCATGTCATTGTTTGTCATTTTTTCTGTAATTATGCTGTAATTATATCTATACGAAAAGTATTGTAAAATCTTATACCATATTGTATTTTTTTAGATACATGGCTCTGAAAATACAAAAAAGCATCGAGTCGAATTCTTCATTCGTTTCTCGATGCCCGAAAATCTGATAAAAAGATCGGCAGCATTCTCTGAGAGTAGCTGCGCAATGAATATTCTCCCCCGGAGATACACCAGTCATACATAAATGCCCGTTCACAGATTGCGTAAGCTTTTACAATCTCTCCTACCGAGATGTCAGTTCGCAATTCACCGGAAGTCTGTCCTTCCAGAATAATCTTACTGAGCAGACGATAATACAGACGACTTCGATCCAGCAGAGATTTTTCCCCGCGAGTTACCAGCTGTGTGGATAACAGCCGGGCAAGCAGATCTATAGAGATGCTGTTCTCTATCATTGTGAAAAGCTCCTGATTCAAAAACAGAAGCTTTTCATAACTGTTCATGGATTCCTCCATGTTCTCCATCAGTTCCTCATATTTTTCATCAAACAAATAAGCCAGCGTACTGAGCAGAGCATCCTTTCCATTAAAATAATGATAAAATGAGCCCTTTGAAGTCTTTGCCGATGCAATGATCTCATCTACTGTGGTATTATCATATCCCTGCTCATAAAACAGCTGCCATGCCGCTGTGATGATATTTCCTTTGGTATTTCTCTTCTGCTTCTTTGCCATATGTGGGTGCTATCCTTTCTTCCAGGTACTTTGGGACAGAAGCATCAGAATCGGGAAGATCTCCAGACGTCCGGCCAGCATGTCAAAGATTAACACCAGCTTAGACAGCACACTATATCCGCCAAAGTTGCAGGTTGGGCCTACCGCCTCCAGACCAGGACCAATGTTGTTGAAACAGGCCAGTACTGCCGAGAAGTTGGTCGTCGTAGAAAATCCATCCAGTGAAATAAGCAGGAAGCTGACAATAATAATGATTACATACGCAGACAGATAGGTGTTAATATTGCTAAGCACACTCTCTTCCATCATCTGTCCATTGTTGCACACCACTTCCACACGTCTTGGATATAATGCTTTTTTCAGATTTCTGCGCATATTCTTAAACAAAAGCAGCGCACGTCCACACTTGAATCCTCCTCCTGTACTTCCGGCACTGGCGCCAATCACCATCAGACACAGCAGAATTGCCTTTGAGAAACTTGGCCACAGGTCAAAATCTGTGGTAGCAAATCCTGTGGTCGTCATAATACTGGCAACCTGAAATGCTGCATGGCGCACTGTTTCACCCAGGCTGTCATACATACCATAAATATTGATGGTAATCAATACAATACTTCCCAATACCATGCCCAGGTACATTCTCAGTTCTTCGTCTTTCCAGACGGTCTTGAACTGTCTGATCAGAATCAGATAATAGCAGCTGAAGTTCACTCCGAACAAAAGCATAAATACCGTGCAGACATTCTGAAGATAAGGACTGTAACTGGCAATACTGTCATTTTTGATACCGAATCCACCGGTACCTGCTGTACCAAATGCGGTGCAGACTGCATCAAAAAGTGGCATTCTTCCAATCAGCAGAAACAATATATTCAAAACAGTCAGCAAAATATATAAAACATAGAGAATCTCTGCTGTCTGTTTCATCTTCGGAACCAGCTTTCCTACGTTCGGTCCCGGGCTCTCCGCTCTCAGAAGATGCATGGTATAGCCACCTTTGCTTCCCTTCAGGGAAGAAATTGCCAGTAGAAATACCAGAATTCCCATTCCACCCAGCCAGTGGCTGAAACTTCTCCAGTATAAAATACCCTTCGATAAACTCTCCACCTCTGGCAGGATGGAGGAACCTGTTGTGGTAAATCCTGAAACAATTTCAAAAAAGCAGTCAATATACTTTGGGATCTCTCTAGATATATAAAATGGAAGTGCGCCCATCAGGCTCATCACAATCCAGCTTAAGCCGACACACACCATACCTTCTCTTGCATAAAACCGTTTCTTTCCCTTACGGCACAGGGCATGCAGCCCAAGTGCAAGCAGTGCAATCATCACCATACTCCAGGAAAATCCACGGATTGCCGCGCTTTCACGACAATAAATACTGATACAGAGTGCCGGAATCATGAAGATCACTTCGATTCCGAGGATCTGAGCAATAAAACGCCCCATCATCTTGTAATTCATATGTCTGTTCCCTCAATTATTCAAAAATATCATTTAACTGATATAATACTTTATCGCTGCTGGTTACTACAACCACCGAATCTCCCTGGGTAAAACAGGAATCTCCGTTCGGGATCTCGATCTGTCCCCCGTGGATGATACTTGCAACCAGTACATTTTTACGAATCTTCAGTGCCTTCAACGGTTCGTTACAATGAATGGTCTTCTCATTCACACGGAATTCCATAGCTTCTGCCTGTCCATCTGCAATAGTGTGTACTGTCACAGCAGCCCCGGTCTGATTCTGCATAGCACGTACATAACGCACAATATTGTTGCAACACAGTTCCTTCGGGCACACCACACTTCCCAGTTCCAGTTCATCCAGAAGATTTCCGTTTCTTCTTCGTCCCACCTTGGTAATAATCTGGGATACGCCACACTTCTTTCCATACATGGCAATGATCATATTCATCTCATCCAGACCGGTTAATGTCACCAGGGCGTCCATCTCTTCAATGTCCTCACTGTACAATAATGCCTGACTGCTGGCATCTCCCTGGATCACGATCACATGTGGCAGAAGACTTGCCAGCTGAATACAACGTTCCTTTTTCTGCTCGATAATCTTCACAGACATACCGCTCTTCTGCAGTCTCTGCGCCAGATAGAAGCCAATCTTGCTTCCACCACAGATCATGACATTCTTCACTTTCTTTGTGATGGTTCCGATATTGTTCAACAAAATAGCCAGATTATTGGTTGGCGCTGTAACGAATACCCGGTCTCCTGCTTTCAGCACAAAATTACCATCTGGTGTCACTACATTGCCATTTCGCAGAACAGCACAAACCAGAACCCTGCATTTCACAATGCTGTCCAGTTCATTCAGTGATACATTACACAACTTGTTGCTGGCTTCCAGGCGAATCTCTGCGATCTCTACCCTTCCCCCGACAAACGCTTCTCTGTGCAGAAAACCAGGAAACTTCAGCAGCCGTTCAATCTCCACTGCTGCCTGTTTCTCCGGATTCACAGCAAGAGACAATGCAAAAGTATCCCGCATCTTATAAATCTGATTGGAATACTCCGGATTGCGGATTCTTGCTATCGTATGGATCCCAGGCCGCATTCCATGCGCTGTCATACAGCAAAGCAGATTCACCTCATCCGCACTTGTTGCTGCAATCAGCAGATCAGTCTCCTGAATACCAGCCTGATTCAGCACCTCCATGGATGCGCAGTTTCCCTGCACCGTCATGACATCGTAACTTTCAATACTTGCCTCCAGTACCTCTGGATTCGAATCCACCAGTGTAATATCGTGTCCTTCTGCCGATAACTGATTGGTCAGCATATTTCCGACTTTTCCATCCCCCGCTATAATTATCTTCACAGGTTTTTCCTCCATAAATTCGTCGATCTTATTATCATAACCGCTTTGAGCCACAGACAGCTCCGAATAGTTCCATTTTATCATATATCCGTATTAATTCAACTGATACCGAAACATTCAGATAGTAACATACTTTCTAAAATAAAACAAGGGAATTCTGTGTCTACAGAATTCCCATATTTTTATCCGGATTTATATCATTTTCTACATAGAAGTTTACAGAAGCTTTCTCATGCTTCCCAGGCTGATCAGCAAAGTAGACGTGTTATGCATCAAAGCTGATGTGGTCGGCTGAATAATGCCAAACACACCCAGAGCGATCAGGGTAGAATTAATTCCTACTATGCTGTGATAGTTCTTGCGGATACGTCTCATCAGCCGGTCACTGATCTGCTTCAATATCAATATCTGATAGAGATCATCTGCACTGATGGTAATATCTGCAATCTCTCTTGCAAGTTCAGCACCATCACTGATGGCAATTCCCGCATCCGATGCAGACAGTGCCGGAGAATCATTGATACCGTCTCCGGTCATGATCACTTTGCGTCCTGCTGCCTTTTCTTTCTCGACAAATTTTGCCTTATCTCCTGGCAGTACCTCTGCATAGAACTCATCGATTCCCACTTTTTCTGCAATCGCTTTTGCCGTGTGCTCATTATCTCCAGTCATCATCACTACTTTGGAAATGCCCGCCTTTTTCAGTTCTCGAATCACATCTGCTGCTTCCGGTCTCAGCGGATCCTCAATACAGATCACCGCTGACAGTTTTCCTTCGATCGCCATATACAGATGTGAGTATTCCTGAGGAAGGTTCTCCAGAATCTCTCTTTTATCTTCCGGAATCACAGTCTTCTCATCTTCAAATACAAAATGATAGCTTCCAATGATGACTTTCTTATCCTCCACTGAAGAGGAAATACCATGCGCTACCACATACTCTACCCTGGAATGCATCTCTTCATGCTCCAGACCTCTTTCCTGTGCCGCATGTACCACAGCTTTTGCCATAGAATGTGGGAAGTGTTCTTCCAGACATGCTGCGATACGCAACAATTCGTCTTCACTTCTGCCATCAAAAGATACTACTTTTACAACAGTCGGCTTTGCCTTCGTCAGGGTGCCGGTCTTATCAAATACGATCGTATCTGCCTCTGCAACTGCCTCCAGGAACTTACCGCCCTTTACCGTAATATGGTGGGTTCCCGCTTCATGAATGGCATATAATACCGAAATCGGCATGGCCATCTTCAGTGCGCAGGAGAAATCTACCATCAGTACGGATAAGGTCCTGGTCACGTTACGAGTCAGCAGATAAGTCAATGCGGTACCGCCTAAGGTCCACGGAACCAGACGGTCTGCCAGATGCTCTGCCTTACTCTCCAGTCCGGACTTCAGCTTCTCAGACTCTTCGATCATCTTCACAACCTGTTCATAACGGCTTCCACCGCCAATCGCTGTGACCTGAATGGTCAGTTCGCCTTCTTCCAGAACCGTTCCGGCAAACACACCGGCTCCGCTGCTCTTGCGGACTGCTACTGATTCACCGGTCAGAGATGCCTGGTTTACCATACCTTCGCCTTCTGTCACGGTACCATCAAACGGAATGACATTGCCCATGTGTACCACGATTCTGTCACCCTTCTGAATCTTGCTGCTGTCTGTCAGGACTTCTGTCTCATCCTGTTTCATCCAGACTTTTTCCACATGAAGAGACATACTTCTTGCCAGATCACCGACCGACTTCTTGTGGGTCCATTCTTCCAGTATTTCACCGATGCCCAGCAGGAACATTACGGAGCCTGCCGTCGCATAATCACCACGTATGACAGACACTCCGATTGCTGTACCATCCAGTACCGGCACTTCAATCTTACGGTTACATAGACACTTTAATCCTTTTACTACATACGGGATTGCAGCTACCGTATTATAGCAGGCATTCAGAGGCGCAGGAAGGAACCACTTTCTTGCATAATGAAATGCAACGTTCCATACCAGCTTATCCTGATATTCAGCATTTAACGCTCTGCCCGAATTCTGAATAAAATGCTCCGGCACCTCCACATCTTCATAATGGAAAGTCTGAAGCTTCTTCAGCATATCCTGACGGTCGGCCTTTTCACCACTGTAATAAACTGTCACATCACAGGTCTGGTCATTTACCTTCACCTGATTCACACAGGAAAGCTCTGTCAGAAAGTATTGCAGCGTATCTGCCTGCACATAGCTCATGCGATATACAGACATATGCATACGAATACGTCTTTTTGATTCGTTTTTAATCTGAAACTTCACTTATGACCGCCCCTTATTCTGCTGTCTCTTCTGCAGTTTCTTCTACTTCTTTGAAGTCTTCGTCTTCGAAAGCCTGTTCTTCTGCCTTCTGAGCACGTTCTTCGTTAATGTCTTTTGCGCCTTCCAGAATATCTTCACAGTTTTCCTGAACGAGATTCACAGTCTTCATCACACATTCTTTTGCACGAAGAACGGCTGCTGTACACTGTGTATATACTTTCCTTGCGTCATCACTTGCCAGAACCTTTACACCTGCTGTTCCAAAGACAAATCCACCCGCGAAAGTTCCCACTTTTTTCCAGTCTACATTTTTGAATACGTTTTTCATGATTACTTCCTCCTTGTAAAACAACTTTCATTAGCTTATGCTAACTTTTTATTCATTGCTATTCTACTTCATGCCTCTTTTTTTGTCAATTTGAAACCTGTAAAAATCCCTATATTTCACGGAAAAAACACATTTTTATTCTTCTGTTTTTCCCATCTGGTCATAACGTTCCAGGAAGTTATGACGAACTCCTCCTGTTTTGTATTCCACTACGGTATCCAGATTCACATTCTCTACGCTCTTGAAAATATTGCCTTCTACAAATGGATTTTTCTGTTTTAAGGTACGGATCAACTCTTTAATCTCCACACGCTTGGAACGGTTTTCTTCATTATTACATGTGGTGCAGGTGTCAGTAAACTTGCAGGCACACTGAATAAAATGCAGATCATTGTAATCCCTCCAGGATTTGATATCATCCTCCCGGATCAGATATAACGGCCGGATCAACTCCATGCCTTCAAAATTCGTACTGTGAAGCTTCGGCATCATAGTCTGTACCTGACCACCATAAAGCATTCCCATCAAAATGGTCTCAACCACATCATCATAATGGTGTCCCAGCGCAATCTTGTTACATCCCAGCTCTTTTGCATAGGCATACAAATGTCCACGGCGCATTCTGGCACAGAGATAACAAGGCGAATTCTCTATCTCATACACTGCATCAAAAATGTTGGATTCAAAGAATGTCACCGGGATATTCAGCCTGCGTGCATTCTCTTCTATAATGCGCCTGTTTGCCTCATTATATCCAGGATCCATGACCAGATACTTTACCTCGAATTCAAACTTATTGTGGCGTTTCAGTTCCTGAAACAGTTTGGCCATCAGCATGGAATCTTTCCCACCGGAAATACACACTGCGATCTTATCTCCCGGTTTCACCAGTTCATAGGTATTAATCGCGCGGCAGAATTTAGACCAGATTCTTTTCTTGTAGGTCTTTCGCAGACTCTGCTCCACATTTTTGGCAAAATCTGCCTCTTCCTGGCGCTTCATATAATCCATCAGCCAGGCAATATAGCCACCTTCCAGACTTTCTGCATCCAATCCTTTTTCGCATAATTCTGCAGCAAGATCAATACTGTTTCTCCCCCTGGAACAGCAAATAATCAGTTTCTTTGTCTTATCTGTCTGTTCACTGGATGAGATCTCCTCGCCTGGAATCGCCGTGGCACCCGGAATGGCACCATGGGCGATTTCACTTTCGCTTCGGATATCGATCAACTGATAAGTGTCCGGATTCATATTTCTTAACTCTTCTACTGTAATGCTCATCCTCTTCTCCTTTTTCGTCCTACCGGGTGATCCGCTTCGGTCTGCAGGAACATCCGATTCCTAAACCTCCCGGTCCGATATGACAGCTAACGCCCAGTGACAGCTTATCATACAACACGGTCATTTCCGGGAATGCCTTCTTGATATCTTCCAGCCATTTTTCACTTTCTTCCGCAGTTGCGCTGGTCGCTGCCAGCAGATATACTTCCCCTTGCTGCACTTCTTCTTTGAATTTTGTAGCAAATTCCTGTTTCATGGCATCAATCATGACTTTCTTTGCCTGTACAAATCCACGACATTTTTTATAAGTATCCAGAGTCCCCACATCGAACTGCAGGACTGGTTTGATATTCAATACACTGCCAAGTGCTGCTGTGGCACGGGAAATTCTTCCCCCTCTTTTTAAGTACTCCAGATCCTGTACACCAATATAGATGGTATTCTTTGCGCGTGCTTCCTCCAGCATCTGCCTGATCTGCGCTGTCGTATACCCTTCTTCGATCAACTCCAGCGCATCCAGCACGGATCGGTGCTGGGTAGCTGATACCCGGCCATTGTCTACCACAAATACTCTTCCTGCATAAGGTTCTTCCTGTGCCAGCATCTGTGCGGTCTGACAGGACCCACTGAGAGCACTGCTTAATGGAATGTATAGAATCTGCTCATGTTCCTTCAGTGCTTTCTCCCATATCTTCATAACCTCTTCCGGACCAGGCTGTGAGGTACTTACATGACTTCCTGCTTTCATTTTTTCAAAAAATTCTTCTCTTGCCAAATTAATATCTTCATAATAACAGGTATTATCAATATAAAATGGCATCGGCAATACATAGATGCCCAGTTTTTCTGCCTCTTTCTGTGTGATACTGCTGTGACTGTCTGTCACCACTCCAATTGTACTGTTCATTTTTCCTCCTGATTCAAGAACATTACCTGATTTGTGTCTAAATAAGTACTATAGCATAATTTCTATAAACGTGTCAAAAAATAGTGCCCATTGCAGGCACTATCTTGTTCCGTTATTTTTTGATGTCCAGAGTCTCATTCATACTTCCGGTACGATATCCCATCAGATCCAGAGTCACATAAGTAAAACCATAGGATTTTAATTCTCTCGTGATCTTTTCTCTTGTCTCCGGCTGCATGAGTTTGTCAAATTCAGCTGGATCAATCTCAATCCTTGCCATCATACCATGAATGCGCACTCTTACCTGATGGAATCCCAGATCCAGCAAGAGCTGTTCTGCTTTATCTACCATTCCCAGCTTTTCTTCTGTGATCGTCTCCCCATATACGAATCTGGAAGACAGACAGGCAAATGACTGTTTTTCCCAGGTCGGAAGTCCCAGCTTCTTCGATAAAAGCCGAATCTCATTCTTGTTCAGATTGCAATGACGAAGTGGACTCTTCACTTCCAGTTCTGCCACTGCCTGAAGACCTGGACGATAGTCTCCATTGTCATCCATATTGGATCCCTCTATGATATTCTCTATGCCCTGTTCTGCTGCCAGCTTTTTGATCTTTTCAAACAGCTCTTTCTTGCAGAGATAGCATCGATTCTTCGGATTCTGTGCAAATCCTTCGATCTCCAGTTCTTCTGACTTGCAGATAAAATGACGAATGCCCTCTTTTTCACAGAATGCAATGGCCTCTTTTAATTCTCTCTGTGGAAAGGAGCAGGACTGTGCTGTCACTGCAATGATCTGATCCCCTAATGCTTCTTTTGCTGCTTTTAATAAAAAGGTAGAATCTACCCCGCTGGAAAATGCCACTGCTACAGAATTCAGACTGCGCAGATACTCCAGCAACGCTTCATACTTTTCTTCTAACTGTCCCATGTGACTGTCCTCCTGTACCAAATATCTTATTTGTTTACAGACAGGTCTTTTACGACCTCTCCGGCTATAATCAATCCAACTACAGACGGCACAAAGGCCACGCTTCCCGGAATGTCCCGCCGCTCAGTGCACTTATGCTTAGCCCCCGGCGGACAGATACAGCGTGTACGGCAGCTAATGGACATATCTTCGATTGGTCTTGTCGGCTGTTCTTCGGAATATACTACTTTCAGCTTC
Source organism: Muricoprocola aceti (assembly GCF_025567005.1). Classification (NCBI taxonomy): domain Bacteria; kingdom Bacillati; phylum Bacillota; class Clostridia; order Lachnospirales; family Lachnospiraceae; genus Muricoprocola; species Muricoprocola aceti. The sequence goes on along the minus strand of NZ_JAOQKE010000008.1, from coordinate 6,542 downwards.
TTTACCCCACGCTTTTTCAATTCCCGGCGCATTACCTTTGCCAGTGGACATACCTTGGTCTTATAGATATCCGCCACCTGGAACTTGCTGGCATCCAGCTTGTTCCCGGCACCCATGCTGCTGATGATCGGAATGTTCATCTCCTGTGCTTTCATAACTAATGAGATCTTTGCCGTAACAGTATCTACTGCATCCACAATATAATCATACTCTTCAAACGGAAATTCCTCTGCATTTTCCGGAAGAAAGAAACATTTGTGCACTCTTACATCTACTTTTGGGTTAATCTCCAGCATACGTTCTTTCATCACATCGACCTTATACTGGCCTACCGTTTTTCTGGTAGCAATGATCTGACGGTTCAGGTTGGTCAGACATACCTTATCATCATCGATCAGGTCAAAGGCTCCCACACCGGTACGAACCAACGCCTCACAAACATATCCGCCCACGCCGCCGATGCCAAATACTGCCACACGGCTGTTTGCCAGCCTATCCATGGCTTCTTTTCCCAATAACAATTCTGTTCTTGAAAACTGTGTTAACATTCTATAACTCCTATTCAGACTGAAAAACAGCGGATGGAATCCATCCGCTTGTTTTATAACTACCTACTTTTTCGATAGGATAATTGTACTATGAACCGTTCTATCTGTCAATACTTTCTCCAGACATAACAGATTCACATCTGGTACCCGATACTTCCATCTGACCTGTTTTCCTTGTTCAAATCTGCTGTTATTCATTCAGATAAATCTCTTCTTTTGCCTTCATTAGCAGATACAATGTTTCGGTTGCCGGAACAGGGATCCGCTTCTTCTCTGCCATCTGCAAAAGTGTACCTGCCAGATATTCATTTTCTGTTCTTCTATGATGAAGCACATCCTCCAGCATCGACGTCTTCTTTGCACCTTTATAGCTGACATAATACTGAATGATATCTTCGATATCTTCTTCAGTGAGAGGAATTTCTTTTGCCTGTGCCACTTTCACAAATTCCCGCATACTTTTTCGGCAGATGGTCTGCAATTCTTCGTAAGTCCGAAACTTACTGTAGTCTGCTCCGGTGAGGGCAGTCACTGAGTTGCCTGCCACATTCAGCATCCATTTTTTCCACACCATTTTGTCGATGTCTGCTTCTACTACCACATCCAGTCCACTGCTGTGCATCAGTCGGTAAACATGCTGCACAATATCATCGCCGGAATAAGAAGAAGCCCCAATGTGGGTCACTCCCGCATTGGTGAACAGCAGATTTTCTCCATCCATAATCGTGTTCGGTCCCTGAATGTAGCCCTTCAGCACAATATTTTCCGGGAACGCCTCACAGAATCTCTGAAATGCGTAGATTCCATTCTGCAGAGGCAGCAAAATCGTACCAGGCACAATCACCGGACGCAAGTCCTCTATCGCAGATTCAATATCATAATTCTTTACACAGATAATCGCAAGCGAAGGTTTTTCCTCCAACTCCTCAGCCGTCGAGATAATCTTCGGAGAAAAAGCGGTTCCGTTTACCCAGTAGTGCTTCTTCTCCATTTTCTGTCGACGATGGCCTGTTGCCACCAGGGCAAACCGGTCTCCATAACGCTGATTCATATGCCAGGCAATGGGAATTCCGATTGCCCCAAAGCCAATAAGTACAATTTGTTCCATATTTTCTCCTCTTCCTTATCAAATATCATGCTATGCTTCTGCCAGCAGCTTTTTTACATATTCCTCAAACTGCTCAAACTTGCTGATATAGGTCTGTACAATACTCTGACAGTGTTCTTTTACAATCACTCCATCATAGTCATGAACCAGCTGATTTCTGATTCTCAGCATCTCCATCCACTCATCTCCATGAATCATATTCGCCTGAAATGCTTCACGCAATACTTCTCTTGGTGAACCTGTCACAAAACCTGTAATGGCATAATACTGAACCAGTATATCCTTCATAACTTTCCATGACAAATCAAACGTGATACTATATTTTGCACTTGTCCCACTAAGTACAAAAGAGTCAGTCAGATCTCTTACTCTGGCCTCCTGCAGCGAGTGCAGTGAATTCTGAAAAGATTCAAATCTTTTTGTAAATTTCTCGTCCATACTGTTCTATATCCTCCATCAGTAACTGATTTTTACAGGTATCCAGATCTACCAGATCAATTTTATATAATGTCGGTATTTCTTCCAGTTTTTCCTGAAGCTCCCAGATATTTTTTACACCTCGTACTGCTATATCAATATCACTGCGGTCTGTATTCGTTCCTTTTGCCCTTGAACCAAATAAGATCACACGATCCGCTGAAAACTGCGTACATAGATCAATTATATTTTTCAGGATATTTTCTATGGTCATATTATTTTCTATTCCTCACCAGTTGCAAGATAATCTTTTACCAGTTTCACCACTGTTCCGGAAAGCAGGAACAGAGCAATCAGGTTCGGGATCGCCATCAGACCGTTAAAGGTCTCAGCAATACTCCACATCAGCCCCAGGTTGACCGTTGCTCCAAGAATCGCTACCAGCGAATAAGCCACCATAAATGGCTTGATCACTTTTTCTGAAAACAGGAATTCGATGCATCTTGCTCCGTACAGTCCCCAGCCAAGAATGGTGGAGAATGCAAAACAACACATCGCTACTGCCGTAAAGATAGATACCCAGTCTCCGTACACAGATGTGAATCCCTGAATCGTCAGTTCTGCTCCAGCTGCCGCACCGTAATTCACTGGTACCTGGCTGCATAAAATAACCAGTGCTGTTAATGTACAGATTACAATGGTGTCTGCAAATACTTCAAAGATACCGAACATGCCCTGTTTTACCGGTTTTCTGGTATCTGCACAGGCATGAGCGATGGAGCCTGTACCAAGACCTGCTTCATTGGAAAAGATACCGCGGGATACACCCTTTTTCATACTCATGAACATGCTTCCGACCACGCCTCCTGTCACTGCAGATGGCTGGAAGGCACCTCGTATAATGGACACAAAAACTGCCGGAAGTACCCTGATATTCATCAATACCACTCCCAGAGCCAGTACAATGTATAACAATGCCATAAACGGCACCAGCTTTTCTGTTACCTGGCCAATTCGTTTGATTCCACCAAGCAGAATCATTCCTACCAGTACCGTGATTACAATACCAATGATCAGATTAGATGTTGATACTGCTCCTTCTGAAATTACATGATAATTCAGTAATGCAGAGTTGATCGCTGTTGTAATGGTATTGACCTGTGTGGCATTGCCAGTTCCGAATACCGTCAGCACACCAAATGCTGCAAACAGATAGGCCAGCCATATCCACTTTTCTCCCAGTCCATTTTTGATGTAGTACATTGGACCGCCCACCAGATCTCCGTTGGTATTTTTCTCACGGAAATGCACCGCCAATGTCACTTCCGCGAACTTGGTACACATACCAAGGAGTGCTGAAATCCACATCCAGAACACTGCTCCCGGACCGCCGATGGCGATTGCTCCGGCCACACCGGCAATATTACCGGTTCCAACCGTTGCCGCCAGTGCAGTGCAGACCGCCTGAAATGGAGTCAGGGCTCCATCTGAAGCATTTCTTTTTCGAAACATTCTTCCTATAGTTGTCTTAATAGCATACGGGAACTTCCGGATCTGCAAAAAATGAGTTCTGATACTTAAATACAACCCAACACCGAAGATGCACAGCATTGCCGGAACACCCCAGATAAAATTATTTACCACACTGTTTATATTTTCTATTATCTCCATCATACACTCTGTTCTCTTTCTTTTTTATTTCTACTTATTCTATTGCGATCTTAAAACGACAGATCTGCGCTAATGATCCTGATCGCCGATTCTATGCCTTATAAATTCACAATATTCTTTTATTTTAAGTCATTATTGCTTATAATGCAAGAAAGAGTCGCCAGTTGGATTTCTCCTTTCCTGCCGACTCCGTTGTTTTGTTCTTATCGTATTGTTCCTGATCATGCGGTTCAGGTGTACTATGTCAGATACCTTCTCCCATTCTCTTTCAACCACTTTCTTCTGATCTGATAATCTGGTAATACCTTTTCGACTTCTGCCCAGAACAGCCTAGAATGGTTCATCTGCTTCCTGTGACAGAGTTCGTGCACCACAACATAATCCAGAATCTCATCTGGCATCTCAGCCAGATGGCAGTTGAAGTTCAGATTTCCTACCTGACTGCAGCTTCCCCAGCGAGTCTTCTGATTGCGGATCGTGATCCTGCCGTAAGTGACTTCCATCTGCCGGGCAAAGTATGCTACTCTTACCGGAATCACTTTTCTTGCAGTCTCTGTAAGCTTCCGAATTTCTTCTTCCGTCAGAGGTGATCGCTGCGAATATCTGTCATCCTGTTCCTGCTTCTGACGTAACAGCTCCATCTTCTCCAGATGAATCTGTATCCAATCTTCTTTCTCTGTGACAAACTTCATGATTCGATTCTGCGTCATACGCTGCGGTGCCCGTACCTTGATCTGAAGATCCCTGTTGATCTCAATGGCAATACTTTTTCGGTTACTACGAATCAGAGTGATATCGTAATCTTTATATGCTACTTTTTTGCTTTCTAATCTGCTCTTCATATTTCGTCTCTTGATTATACCGTCCTCATTTTTCTTTCTGGCCATATTCGTCAGATCAAATTCAACAAAATCGCCTTTTGTGCACATCCGGACTTCCCTGTCAGTGAATTTTCTTTTATTTTTCAAATGAGAAATGATATGGCAGATGGTATTTATCACGGATCTCGATAAATTCTTTCTGTACTGCATCCCCTACTGGTACTCCCTTGTCCTTGCGTTCCTGCCATACCAGCCATTCTTTCTCACCTGCTGTGTAGATCCGCTCCTGCCCCGGTGCTTTCCTGGATGCGCGTAATGCACGACAAATATCTCCGGCCGTCTTACGGAAAGTATTTTCTCCCATGAAAAAGTCTGGATTAATAACAAAAAAGAAATGTCCCAGGTGATACATGGAGCGACTGCCATCTGCATTTAGTCCGGTCAGTGCTTTCATAAACGGGCCACCCGTCAGTGCTGCAGAAAGAATCTCTACTACCGCTGCATAACCATAGCCTTTAAATCCACACATTTCATCACCGATGCCACCAAGAGGTGCCAGTGCTGCGGTTCCATCTACCAAAGCTTTCAAGATCTCATCGGAATCTGTCATAGCCTCTCCTTTTTCAGATACTACCATACCAGCCGGTGTATCCTTTCCTTCTCTTGCATAATATTCGATCTTGCCACGCTGTACGATTGAAGTTGCACAGTCCAGACAGAATGGGAATTCTTCATCTGTAGGGAACGCAAAGGTCAGTGGATTGGTTCCCATCATATTTTCCACGCCAAAAGTTGGTGCAATAGATGGTCTGGCATTAGTTCCGGTGATTCCCAACAGTCCTTCCTTGCTGGCCATGGTCGCCCAGTAACCGGCAATCCCGTAATGAGTAGAATTGCAGATGCTTCCGCCAGCCATTCCATAAGTCTTCGCCTTTTCAATCAACATCTCCATCATCTTGTGACTGGCTACCATCCCCATACCGTCATGCGCATCCATCACAACAGTTGTCGGTGTCTCCTTCAGAATCTCGATCTCAGTTACGGGCTTTAAAGTTCCGTTAAGAATACGATCCATGTAGATCGGTTTAAATCGGTTGCAGCCATGGCTCTCAATCCCGCGTCGGTCACTTTCCATCAATACATCTGCACAGATTCTGGCATCTGCTTCCGGCACACCCACAGCCTGAAAAGCATCCACCATAAAATGTTCCACCATATCCCAACTGATATATGGCCTTGTCTCCATCGTAAAATCCTCCCGTTATGTTATTCATCGTATATCATTTTCTGCATGTTCCCTGGTAAATTTTCTGGTCATGATCCTAATGTTCCAGAAATATACAAGTCTCTTTCAGTATAACATACTTATCCTGCTGATGGGAAATAGAATCTCGAACCAATCTCTTCCACCTAACAGAAAAACCGTAAACGGTGCAACCCGAGTACCTTGACAAATTAGATGCCGTTTTCACGGCATGATTATTTCTGGGTTTCTGTTTTCACTGGTTTCCGTATGTGTGCTGGCAGTTCTGGTGACCACGGCAGCAAATCCTTAAGGAAATCCTGATTTTTGTCATCCATGTGCTTCGGAATCTTTGTTAACAGATGGACAATGTATTCATATGGCTTTAACCGGTTTGCTTTGGCAGTTTCTACTATGCTGTAAATAATGGCTGAACTTTCAGCTCCGTTTATAGTGTCAATCACCTGCCAGTTCTTTTTGCCGATACAGAATCCACGGATTGCCCGTTCACTGGCATTATTATCCATTGGTACTCCACCATCTGTCAGGAACACCCGAAGATATTTTTCCTGGTTCAGGGCGTAAATGAACGCTTCTTTCAGTTTGGCGCTGCCGCCATTCTTTACAGAGTCTTCATTCTGTCGGAGGTATGTAAAAAAGTGTCTTCGACACTTCAACTCCCCTGCCCCTCAATCTTGAGGGGATAGGGGGTTTCTTTTTGCTTCATTTTCCTT
>NZ_JAOQKE010000007.1:78603-105136 GCF_025567005.1 Muricoprocola aceti | reverse complement strand
CAGCTATACACTTCCTCGTTGCCTAGGCGTGTTCGGGACTTACACCCGTTAGAGCGCGCCCATGGCGCGCAAACCCAAAAAACAGGGGGATTCTGTCAGAATCCCCCTGCTCCTGTCCGTTCAAAATCTTCTATTTTAGTGCATTTCCAGCACAACAGCCTGATACCCCTCCAGCTGTAATTTTTTTTCTTTCTGCTGGAATTCTCCGCAGTTATTCAGTAATACATTCTTCACATCCGCTTCCAAAGTGATGGTCTGAGGCTCTTTCTGATAATTTGCAATCACCAGCAGTGTCTGATCCTCTCCCTGACGATAAAAGGCTGTCAAGTTATCCTGATCTGTATATACCGGCACCGTTTTTCCCCATACAATGGTATCTTTGTATTCTGGATTTTTCCGAAGCTGAATCAGCTGACGGTAATACTGATACACAGAATGCTCATCTTGTCTCTGAGATGCCAGATTGATTCTGGTATAATCTGGATTGTTCATCAACCATGGTTTTCCTGTCGTAAATCCGGCATATTCCGATGCATCCCAGGAAAAAGGCACTCTGGCATTGTCACGGCTCATTTTCTTCACTGATTCCAGTGCTTCCTCCGGTGACAGCCCCGCCCGCAGTGCTACCTGATATTCATCGTGGGTCATCACATCATCGATCTGATCCATGGATGTAAAATCCACATTTTCCATACCAATTTCCTGTCCCTGATAAATAAACGGGATACCACGTACCATAAAATGCAGCGTTGCCAGCATCTTCTTGGACGTATCATTTACTTCCCCATCAGGGAGATAGTGGCTCACCCCTCTTGGCTGATCGTGATTCTCGATAATATTCGACAAAAATCCCACATTCCAGGCTTTCTTCTGGCTGGAAAATACTGCATCACGGTATTCATTTGCCGTGATGTGTGGCCGTTCATACCAGCCCTTCTCGCTGGCACCGCACACCGCCGTACTCATATCAAACATAGTGGAAAAATATCCATCGTCACCAATAAAGTCTGGCAGTGTATCTTCGTGCTCATCAAAAACCTCGCCTACGCTAAAGGCATTATATTTTGCAAAAGTCCGGTCACGTAGCTCCGTCAGGAAATCATGACAGCTGACTTCTTTTAACATATTTCCCACATAACTCAGCCCATCATCACGATCTGCCGGATAATTCTTCCATGGTAGAGACTTTTTCACATTGATGATAGCATCAATACGGAATCCTGCCAGGCCTTTTTCCAGCCACCAGTTCACCATGGCAAAGATCTCTTCCCGTACCTCTGGATTCTCCCAGTTCAGATCCGGCTGCTTCTTGTGAAACAGATGAAGGTAATACTTATCCGGATGTCCTGGCAATGCTTCCCAGCAGCTTCCACCAAAATAACTGCGGATATTGGATGGTAGCTTTCCGTCTTTTACTTCTTCTATATAAAAATACTTTCCATATTTGCCATTCGGATCTTCACAGGCTTTTCGGAACCATTCATGTTCATCCGAGCAGTGGTTCACCACCAGATCCATGACAATCCCGATGTCACGCTTTTTCGCTTCTGCCATCAGCTCGTCCATGTCTTCCATATTTCCAAATAATGGATCAATATTATAATAATCTGAAATATCATATCCCTGATCAGCCATCGGAGAACAATAGATGGGAGAAATCCATACCAGATCCACACCCAGCTCCTTCAGGTAATCCAATTTACTGATTATTCCTCTCAGATCCCCCACACCATCTCCGTTGGTATCACAAAAACTCTTCGGATAAATCTGATATGCTACTTTTTCATGCCACCATTTCTTTTTCATAGGTTCTCCTCATTCGATTTTACAATATTTCTCTATATACCCGCATCACGTTTTTATAAAAAATACGATCTGCATCGTCTTCTGAAAATCCTGCCTTTACCAGTCCGTCATAAAGCTGTGGCAGCCCGGATGCATCCCCAAATTCCACCGGATTATCGATTCCGTCAAAATCGCTGCCCAGACCGCATACTTCGATACCGCCCACGTTAACAATATGCTTTACATGACGTATCATATCTTCGATCCGGCTGACTTTCACCTGCTGATCGGTCTCATTCAGAAAAAATGACGTATCAGCAGATAAAGCTGTCGGTTTCTCCGTTTCCGTCAGAAAATCACAACAGTAATTCAATCCCATAACTCCGCCCCGTTCTGACAGGGCACGTATCATGTCATCCGTCAGATTTCTGCAGACATTGCACTCTTTTGCAGCATCTGAGTGGCTGGCTACAAATGGTTTCTTCGTATAGCGAAGAATATCCCAGAATCCACCATCAGACAAATGAGATACATCCACAATCATGCCCAGGCGTTCCATCTCCTGTACCATCTCGATACCAAACTCCGTCAGTCCCTGTCCGTTTCTCTTTCTGAACTGCGGTCTTCCCTGCTCGTCCATCATCAGATTCGGTACGCCGATTTCATTTTCAAAGTTCCATGTCAGAGCAATCATACGTACTCCCAGACGATAAAATGTTCGCAGTAATGATAATTGTCCTTTTACCACGCATCCCTCTTCCAACGTCAGCATGGCACTTATTTTCTGATTTTTTTGATTTTCCAGAATATCTTCATAAGTAAATACCGGTGCAATCAGATCCTCATTTTTCTTTAGTTCCTGATCATAGCAGTCGATCATCCCCAGCACCGTCTCCAGCGGATCCTTTGCCTCGCTCTTATCTATAAACATGGCAAAGTTTTGCAAAAGATAGCCGCCTTTTTGCATTTTCTCTAAATTAACACAGAGATTGCCTGATCGCAATCTCTGGTCTTCATGATGCTGCTGGGCTCGATATATCTGTGCAATGGTGTCACAATGCATATCAATTACATTCATCCGTAATACCTTCCATACCACATCGTAATATTTTTTATTTTCTGAATCAGTTCTTCACTCAGTTCTCCCTTTTTCAACCGCCATTTCCAGTTTTCTCCCAAGGTTGATGGCTGATTCATGCGGGCTTCGTTGCCGTATCCCAGATAATCCTGAATCGGGATCACACACAGCTTTGATACACTCTGCATGGCCGTACAGACCATATCCCAGTAAATCTCTTTATCACTGTCTCTGTGATTATTCAGATAATTACGCACCATCTGACGCTCCTGTGGCAAGATACCTTCAAACCATCCGGTCAATGTCTCATTGTCATGGGTTCCGGTATAGACAACACTGTTTTTCGGATAATTATGCGGTAAATAATCATTGGCACTTCCGGTATCTCTGGAATCAAATGCGAACTCCAGTACTTTCATACCTGGGTAACCAGTATCTCTGACCAGCTGTCTGACAGAATCTGTCACATAACCCAGGTCTTCAGCGATAACTTCCTTTTCCCCCAGACATTCCTTCACACGCCAGAACAGTTCAATCCCCGGTCCCTTTTCCCAATGACCGTTATGTGCTGTCTTATCTCCATAAGGAATCGAAAAATATTCATCAAATCCACGAAAATGATCAATGCGTACCATATCATACAGCTGATAGCAGTAAGCAAGGCGGCTTACCCACCATGCATATCCGGTCTGACGATGATATTCCCACCGATACAGTGGATTCCCCCACAGCTGCCCGTCTGCTGCAAAGCCGTCTGGCGGGCATCCTGCCACTGCGGATGGCAGATTTTCCTCATCCAGCTGGAACAGTTCCGGATTCGCCCAGGTATCTGCGCTGTCATAGGCTACGTAAATCGGAATATCCCCAATAATCTGCACTCCATTCTGATGTGCATATTCTTTCAGTCGGTTCCATTGCTTCAGAAATACGAACTGAACATATTCATAAAATTCAATTTCATAATATAATTTTCTCTGATAATAATCCATGGCATAGCCCCATCTCTTACGGATGTCTTCCGGCCACTGATCCCAGCTTTTTCCACCGAAAAAGGCTTTCACTGCCATAAAAATCGCATAATCTCTTACCCAGTATCCATTTTCTTCCATAAACCGGTGAAATTCTGGATTTTCACTGATTTTGCTGCGCACATATGCTTTTCTCAGAAGCGGAAACCTCTCTTTATAAAGCTTTCCATAGTCCACATGGCGTTCATCTTTTCCAAAATCAGCCTGATCACATTCCTGTTTTGTCAGAGTCCCTTCTTCGATCAGTTCTTCCAGACTGATAAAATAAGGATTTCCTGCAAAAGTGGAAAAAGACTGATAAGGAGAATCACCATAACTGGTTGGACCAAGCGGCAGAATCTGCCAGTACTTCTGTCCGGCTTCCTTTAGCTGATCCACAAACTGGTAGGCACTCTCAGAAAAACATCCAATGCCGTATTTTGATGGGAGACTGCTGATCGGAAGCAATATTCCACTTGCTCTCATCGTCTGCTCCTCCTTCATTTTGTTTTATTCTGTGATATTTCTTACTGACTGTCCCTCAATCAGCTGTCCTTCAAAAACAAGATGTCTGCTCTTGTTTTTCTTACGAATCAGTTCCAGCAGCATACGGATCGTGGCTTCTGCCATTTCTTCTACCGGCTGTCGAATCGTTGTAATGGAAGGATTATAGTACTGTGCCACATCCATTCCATCAAACCCCACTACTGAATACTGATCCGGAATGCTGCCGCCATGGTCCAGAATCGCTTTGCAGGCTCCCACCGCCATGCGGTCAGACATGGCGAATAAAGCCGTAAATGCCGTTCCCTTTTTCAGCAGCTGATCTGTCATCTCATATCCGGCCTCCATACTGTAGGTTGCCAGATTTCCAGGCACATAGCAGATCAGTTCCTCATCTACCGCTACGTGATAACGTTCCAGCGCTCTGCGATATCCCTGCAGACGCAGCCAGCCGATACTTTCATCGTCTTTTCTGGAACCAATGACTGCAATTTTACGGTGCCCATTTTGAAGCAGATATTCTACGATCCGCTCACTTTCCTTGATATCATCTACTGAAATAGATGCGTATTCCTGTCGTCCATCCTTTTCTTCCAGCTTAATTGTGCTTAAAACAAACGGAATAGAGATCTGTTTGAGTTTTTCTTCAGAATGAGAAAAGTAACCTCCCAGAAAGACAATACCACGCAGTCTTTTTTCTTTCTCCAGCTCAATGGCAACTGTGACCTCATCCTGGTTATCATCCACATGCTGCAAAACCAGTTCGTATTTTTCCTTCTGAGTGATCTGCTCAATTACTTTAATCATACGGTTAAACAATGGATTACTGATTCCCTTGACCAGAACAGCAATGGCCTTGGCATCTGTTCTTTTCAGATTTCTCGCACTGTTATTTGGCACATAGTTATTCTGTTCAATGGCCTGCATAATCATATCCTTTGTTTCCTGATTGATATCCGGATGATTATTCATAGCTCTTGAGACTGTGCTGACTCCTACGCCGCATATCCGCGCGATATCTTTAATCGTAACATTTCCCATTGTTCTGACCTCACTTCTGACATACCGTTCCCACAGACATATCTTCTTATCTCAGTCTGCCGGGATCGGTTTTCTTTCGTTTATTTAACCTTTGACAGCTCCTGCTACCACACCTTCGATAATATATCTCTGGCAGAACAGGTAGAAAATAATGATCGGAATGATTGCCAGCACCAGAACACCCATCATAGCTCCCATATCTACGGAACCATAGCCGCCCTTCAGATACTGAACGGCAATCGGAATGGTCTTATACTTTTTGATGTCCAGAACCAGATATGGCAGGAGGTAGTCATTCCAGATCCACATTGCCTGCAGAATCGTTACGGTAATGCAAGTTGGCTTCAGGATCGGAAGCACCACCTGGAAAAAGGTCTGAAGCGGAGTACATCCATCAATCATTGCTGCTTCTTCTATTTCCAGCGGTATGGACTTTACAAAACCGACAAACATAAAGACGGAAAGGCCGGCTCCAAAGCCCAAATACACAACGATTATACCAACCGGATTATTCAGATGCAATATGTTTGCGATTTTAGACAATGTAAACATTACCATCTGGAACGGTACAATCATAGAAAACAGGCACAGATAATAAATTGTATTGGTTGCTGCATTTTTTACTCTGCAGATATACCATGCACACATGGAGGTACAGAGAATAATAACAGCCACAGAGCATATCGTAATAAACAGAGACAGCCCAAAGGCCTGCACAAATCCTGTTTTCTGAATTCCCTTTACATAATTATCCAGTCCCACAAATATTTTTCCCTGTGGAATGGAGAATGGATCTCGGCTGATATAAGCTTTTTTCTTGAAAGAATTAATGAGTACCAGAAAAATAGGATACACATATGCAATCGAAATAATTGTAAACAGAACAGTCAATAAAGTCCCATGTTTTGCTTTTCTTACATCCATTACTGCTGCACCTCCTTTGTTCTGGTAAGGATATTCTGTGTAATCGCAATTGCCGCTACCAGAATAAAGAACAGAACTGCTTTTGCCTGCCCTACGCCCTCATATCCGGTACGCCCATAAAACGTGTTATAAATATTCAACGCCAGCATTTCTGACATTTTAGATGGTGCTCCGTCTGTCAGCGCCAAGTTCTGGTCAAAAAGTTTAAATCCGTTCGTCAATGTCAGGAATGTACAGATCGTGATAGATGGCATTACCATCGGAATCGTGACATTTTTTAATATCTGTCGGCTATTTGCGCCATCGATTTTGGCCGCTTCAATCAGTTCTCCCGGAATGTTCTGAATACCGGAAATATAGATAATCATCATATATCCGATCTGCTGCCAGCACATCAATATTACCAGTCCCCAGAAACCATATACTGAAGAGTAGGTCAGAGTTCTCTGGAAATGTGTCAGGATACCGTTCAGCAGCAGCTGCCAGATATAACCCAAAATAATACCACCAATCAGATTCGGCATAAAGAAGATGGTTCTGAAAATATTGGTTCCTCTGATTTTCTTTGTCAGAAACATAGCTACTACAAAAGCCAGAATGTTAATCAGCAGAACTGAAACCACTGTAAAAAGTGCTGTATACCACAGAGAATGCAGGAATGGATCCGATGCATCTCCCCATATCTTTGCGTAGTTGGAAAGTCCCACCCACTTTGCATCCGTGACAGTTGTAAATTTACAGAAAGAAAGATAAATACCCAGAATAAACGGAGCGATAAATCCAATGGTAAATGCCAGCATCGTTGGCAAAACAAATACCGGCCAGTATTTTTTGATTGCTTTATTCATAATTTCCTTCCTCACCATTCTGAAAAGGATGAGCGAAGCATCGCTCACCCTTTTTCCTTTTCCTATAAAATCCTATCTTCGAACAGTTACGCTGATATTTTATTATTCTGCATGTGCTGCTGCATATTCTGTAGCCCATCCATCAACGAATGCTGTCACAACACCGTCCCATTCGCCGGTACCCTGAGCATATTCCAAAAGTGCACTTCCTACACCGTCTTTCCAGTTTTCAGATGGCATAGTGGTAAAGCACCATGTTACAGATGTTTTTCCATCTTCTACATACTTTGCTGCTTCATTTACCAGCACGTTATCTGCTGCATAATCATCGCCAAATGTGGTGAATGGTGTTGCAAATCCCATATCTTTACTGATGGCTGTTCTTCCTTCATCGCTGCTGATGCACCATGTCAGGAAGTCTACAGTTGCCTGAATGTCTTCTTCAGATGCTTTTGCATTCACACACCAGTAATTTTCAGAACCGGTACACAGACCCTGATTTTCTTCTCCTTCTACTCCAATATAGATTGGAAGCATTCCAAGATCATCCTCTGTCAGATCGCCTTCTTCCAGGATACCATTGGTTTCCCAGGTACCATTCTGATAGAATACAGCTTCACCAAGAGCAAATTCTGCACGGGCATCTTCTGCACTCTTGCTGGAAATCATAGTTGGTTCACAGGTTGCATTGTTGATATACAGATCCCAGATGTTCTTGTAGTTATCAAGGTAGGTTCCTTTGATCGCATCTGTGGATGTGATTCCGTCAGCCTTGTATTCATAATAAATCGGCAGGTTTGCCAGATGAGTCTTAAATCTCCAGTCAGAAGAAGAATCCATACCGGCAGAGGTAAATGCGCCCTCGATGCCCAGTTCATCTTTCTTTGCAGTAATATCTTCCACTACTGCTTTTAATGTATCAAAATTATTAATCTCTTCTACAGAGGTAACTACTGCTCCGTCTGTCTCAAAATACTCATTCAGTAAAGTTTTATTGTAAATCAGTCCGTAAGTCTCAATCTTATATGCAATACCGGATACAGATCCGTCTTCATTGATCAGCGCAAAGTCATCGCTTGCCAGATCTTTATATACTTCTGTATCTTTCAGATCATAGCAGTAATCTTTCCATGCTTCCAGTCCAACCGGACCATTTACCTGAAATAGTGTAGGTGCATCACTCTTGTCCATTTCAGACTTCAGAGTAGATTCATATGTTCCGGATGCTGCGGTAACTACCTGCACCTCTGTACCTGTTTCTTCAGAATACTGTTCTGCAAGAGCTTCCCACTGATCTGCTACTTCAGGAGCGAAATTCAGATAATATACCTTTCCGCCATCTGCGCTTGCAGATACTGCAAATGCACTTGCCATAATTGCTGCTGATACTGCTACTTTCGTTAATTTTTTCATGTCACTTCTCCTTTTCCCTTTTTATTTTTTACTTTTTGTCACTTTTTGGAAACGTTATCGGTAACGTTTCCGGTTTCTGAATTCACAATATCACACGAACAGCACATTGGCAAGTACTTTTTCCTATCATTCCGGTTTTTCGTATATTATTCACGATATCAGTATTCTATTTTTGTGCAATTTCACTTCCCTATTTTGTTTCTTACCAGTGCAGTATGGCTTTCCTCTGTGTCAGTTGTCTTTTGATTCGAGAATACAGCACTGCCATCTCCTCCAGTATTGAGATCAAATCTTACACGGGCACCCTGCTGTGTGCCGTTCTGTATCTGAGTGATCTGTTCCAGCTGGTACCGCATAGTTTTTTCTTCTGAAGCTTCATAGACACCTGCTGGCACTACAAAATCAGCAGTCAGTGTTGTGGTACCTTTTTCCGGTACCTGATTCTTTGTAAATTCTACCGCCTGATGCCAGCTCTGCTTTGCTCCTGCTGCATCCGTTCCGGTCAGGGTAAAGGTAAAGACCGGATTGCCATGTGCCCAGACAATATCATCCACCTGAATCTTCTTCGTCAACCGGATGTGATTGATCCGTAAGTTTGCCTGTGCCTGATTCGTACTTTTTGATACTGACTGTGGTGCTCCGTTATTCCATTGCAGTGTCACATCTGCTTTATTGGGGATTCGTATCCATACGCTGCCATCTGCCGTAGTCTGCTTCCATGGCGAAAGATCCATCCCTTTACGAATTCTGCATCGCATCTGAATCTGCAGTATTCCACCATTATCTTCTGCTGTCAGCGGTACCTGTACCGTCAACTGTCCGTCTTGATTCTGTATCTGCGCATTTCCTGCAGCTGAAAAACCACTGCCCGCTCTCTGCAATTCCACTTTCGTCTCCAGCAGTTCCAGACAGGATGCCAGCTGATCTGTCATTGTAACAGTCTGTGGGAGAAAAGCCACACCGTTTTCCGGCAGATTTTGTCTTACACAGAATAAGATTTCATCTTCTCTGAGTACCAGACTCTTCTCTGTTTTTCCTGGCACACCGTCCAGGTATTTTTCTGGTGCTGCCTGCTCCACCCGGTTGACACTTCCTCTGGTGGTCACTTCATTTGACCATTTTTCCACTGCTGCTCCCCCCGTTTTATGCTGATATATAGTAACTGCTTTATTTTGAGTACTGTAAAAGGCAGTATTTCCAGAATATTGTGGTGTCATGGCTGACGGCACCATCCTCATCTGAAAGCGAATCAGAAAATGATAGCCATATAGCTCCTTATTTCCAGGCATACCAGAGCCAGCGGTCACTTTCAGACGTCCATTCGTCAGTTCTATCGCAAAATTTCCAGTCATGTTCTTTCCGTCTTCTTCTCTGATCACATGAACATTTCCAACATACTCTGTTCCCTGTGGCAGCTGATCTTCAATAGAAAATGACTGATAATAAGCGTTACTGCTTTGCCACGGCACAAACTGTCTGATCTGATACCAGTATGCATCAGACACAGAAGCTACACTGTTCTCTGTTCCCCAGTTACTGCCATCACTGGATACCATCTTTTCCGGAGCCGGTGTATCAATAATCGTAAGAGACGTATCGGTCTGCTTCAATGTCTGACTGGAGTCAATAGTAGCTGCTGTGCCATTCTTCAGCCTGTCATTGTAATCCTTTATATGAGATCTGGCATAACTGTAGTCATCATCATTGATATGATCCCTCGGTCCTATAGCCATATAATAGGTGCTGCAATTCTGCAGCTCATAGGCCGCACAGTACTTCGGATCCACAGTCTCGGACTCTTCTCCCGGTCCTGTCAGTACTTCCAGGTTCTTTACTCCGGCCATTGTTGCTCCACTCTCTACATACAACCTGGATCCACTGTAATAGTATTTTCCTGCCACACTGCCATCTCCGGTCTTCAGGCCGAACCGCTGTGCACTGTCCACATCCCACCACTGCAGTCTCGTATTTACCTGTGAAACAGCCCCTGTTACACTGTCCAGAAATTCACATTTCATAACCAGTCCTCCCAGTGACTGTATAAAACGCCATTCTATTGCAGATGGAATCATCAGAATAAATGGATACGATTCCATCGTACCGCCACCATCATAATGGATCTTTGAGGTATAATTGGTTACTGTCATCCGCAGATCATACCATCTGTAGTTGCTATACAGCACTTTATGGTAAATAGCTCCGAATTTTCCACCCTGTCCGGTAGTCTTTGGGTACAGATATTTTCTGCCGTTGGAAGTTGTTCCTACTACTACCTGGCTGGAAGTATTAAATATCTCCAGAGAAGAAATACCCGGATAGAATTTTACCGGTAGAAAATTCGGTGAAACACGATTAGCCTCTGTAACAGCACTCCATCCTGCCGCCCTGGCAATCGGCTTCCCGGAAGGTGTCAGAGCACCGGCTGCACAGGCTGCTATGCCATATAAATCTTCCGTCTCAGATTCGCTTTCTGATTCACTTTCTGATTCACTTTCGCTTTCTGATTCCATATCTGATTCAAGTTCTGTGTTCTTTTCTGATTCAGATTCTGATTCCATCTTTTCAGACTCCGTTGTTTCCTCCGTTCTGTTTCCCGATTCACTTTCACTCTCAGTTTCTGTCAGATCGGTCTCTCTGTTTTCTCTGCCAGCCTCACTCTGCTTTTCCGTCTCCGGCTCAGTCTGACTCTCTGACTGCTTCTCCGTCTCCGGCTTTGTTTCCGTTTCCGTCAGAATCTGTTCCGTTTCGTCCTGATCACTTTCACACTGTTCCGTAATCTGTTCCTCAAGTACGATAGCCGGACATTCCTCGGCCTGTGTCAACAGTCCCTGCACATTGCCGATCAGCAGGCTCAGTGTCAGCAGCGCAGCACCGGCTTTCTTCCATCTTTTTTTCTTTCTCACGCCTCTGCGCTCCTTTCTGCCTCCTGTTGTTCCAGATAAATCTGGTAGATTTCCTTCAAACCAGTTCCTTCCGGTGCAATATTTTTCTGTATGGCCTGGGCTGTCACCGGAATTCGGAATACCTCTTGAGCATCCAGACTTCCTTCCAGGTACGACACCGCAGTTATCGTTTCAAACAGTTTTTCCGTCTCCTGCTGTGGTGCAATTAATTCTCGATAACCGTAGACATAGCGCACACTGTTTTCCTCTTCTGTACGCTCCAGTAGTTCCCAGTTCTTATTTGCTTCAAAGGTAAACAGCTCTGTTCTGGTTTCCGGCTGTTTTCTGCGTGTCTTCAAGTCAACCAGTGATATCGTTTTCACTGGTATTTCCACTTCCAGAAACATCCAGGAAGCCAGCGTTCCTGCATTACGGACTGCCGGGTTTTTCTTCCTGCTCTCACCTGGCAGTAAATGTTCTCCGTTTTTTTCCTCCCAGTCTGTCTCTGTCAGTTCACCTCGAACCGTTCCAGGTGTCAGAATGTTACGTACAGTCTGATCCGTACTGGTAAAATACGCACTGGTTATTGCTGCGGATGAGGCAAACACCAGTGTGCCCATTATCGCCCATAGTATGGTTCTAGCTCTCTTTTTTCTGATAAACATATGTCTCCCTTCTTCCACATACTGCTCCAATGGCAGCCACAGCAATCTGTGCAGCCACCATCCACATAAATACAGCCAATAAAAACAGCTTTCCACTTACCGATGAAGCCAGCAATGCCAGATAACCCAGACTGCGAATGGAATATTCTACTTTTCCGAGTATTGATTTTTCTGTAATCCAGGTACGGTCATTCTCCTTATTGGCATCTCCTTTTGTCTGAATCAGTCTGTTCTTCTGGTCTATTTTCTGAATGCGGTGTGTCACGGTAGTCTTCCCTTGATTCATGGAAAAAGTAATGACATCTCCTTCCCGCAGTTCCTGAAATTCTACCGGCATCGTATAGATCACATCCCCGGTATGGATCTCAGGCTCCATGCTTCCACTTGTAACGGTATAGATCCCATACCCCCATAGCTTCGGTACCGACAGCAGCATACAAACCAGCAGAAATCCTGCCATGACCAGGTCAAGAATTCCTCTTATCAGCTTCATCTTCTTCCCTCCTGCTGTAGCTTCTCTCTACTGCAAAAGCTGCTGCCAGGAAAAATGCACTGAATCCCAGCAACGCTATCCACATTCCCGCTTCTGTTTTATCACCTGTCGCCGGTGCATAAGTAGATGTCACTGTTTTTTCATCCTCTCCTTTTGCTGTAAATATCCAACGAACCTTCCCGGTCAATCTGTTAAATTTATTATCCATCTCTTCCGCCAGAGCCAGCTTTACTTTCAGTTTTTTCTGCCGCCCTGCCTGAAATGTTCCAAGATATAGATCCTCTCTCATGGTACTGCCAGTGCCTTTCAGATTGCCGGATACCGGTCCCTGATAGATGGTTCCCTGGTCACCACTGATCTCAATGACCGCATATTTTTCCAGGAGTTCTCTTACCAGTTGACTGGTACCACTGTCCATACTTTTCTGTCCAGCTGCCTCTGCCCGCAGATACAGCTGTACCTCTTCTGATGACCTGTTTTCCAGTTCAATGATCTGGGTACGGGCACATCCGGGTGTCAGATTTTTAAATGATGCAAACAGATCCGTATCGCTTTCTGTCATCTGAAATCCGCCTTTTTGTCCAAGATAGATCACTCTTGTTGGCTCCGCTGAATAACCATCCGGTCTGGTGATACCAAGTTCCTGATCCGACACACCCCAGATCTCTTCCACAGCATCCTGCGCCTGCACCGCTTCCATAGTTACAACAATTCTGGCCTCTTTTTTCCGATATTCATTTCCTGCTCTTTTATCCAGCGTATAGGTTTCAAATAATGGTTCTTCCGTCTGACTTCCAGCCTTTAGAATCTCCGTGTAATAATAATATCCGTCTGACAGTTGTTTCCAGCGTGTCGTATTGCAGCTGATCTGAATCATCTCCGGATCCAGTGTGGTATCTTCCTGAAAACTACCGTCTTCTTTTCGGTCTCCGAACATCTTATGAAGCTTCACACGGATTCGGCTGTCAGCTGTTCCGGTATTTTTTACATTTACCACCTTATCTACCGTCTGCCCTGGATCCACATGCGGCGGGATCCGATATTCCTCTTCAATCTGATTCTGAAAAGAAGCCATCGTCAGTATATTTCCGCTGCTTCCTGTCATTTTCCAGTACCCCATAATGCCAGTCACAGACAGCGTACAGATTCCAAGCACGGTAAGAACCGCTGTCAGTTTTTTAGCCCTGTTCATCTAATGCTCCTTTTTCTACACTTTCTCCCAGTACCTGGAAAGCATCTCCGGCGGATGCAAATCCATTGGCCTGAATCGCTTCTGCTGTTACCTGTATCTGAAATCTTCCTGCTTTTTTGATCTCCTTTACGCCCCATTCTATAGGAATAGCTACATCTGTAAACAACACAGCTTCCTCATCAATATCCATAATCCCGTTCTTTCCGCCCTGATACTGAAACAGATATTCTCCCAGATTTCCGGTATCTACCTCCTGAAAATTCGGATTTACCATCGGCAGCATGGCAAGTTCTTTTTCTGAATATCCAGGAATTCTTCCCTGTCTCAGTTTCTTCCCTTCACCTGTTGTATCCCAGCTGCCATTGTAGGTATCATCATAACGAATCGTCTGCCGCACCATATTCAGTACTTCCTGATCCGTTACCATTTTCCCGTCCTCATCTTTTATTTTCATCCGCATTTGCAGATAACAAGGCTGTACTCCTGTCGTAGCATCCGTTACATTCTTTACCGTGGGATTCTTATATACTGTATATCCGGGGTAAAGATTCACCCCATCTCCATCCGCCGGATTCCATTCTGATTCTTTCAGGCTGATGTCAAAATCTCCTACGGTAAATACATTGACTGCTTCTTCTTTTTCCATAAAATAACTATAGGTCTGCCAGACACCTGCCGCACCTGTCATCAGCACAGCTGCCAGGCATCCCACTTGCTTTCCTGTCTTCATCCAGTTTCTCTTTTTCATATATTATCCTGTTTCCTTTCTACCCTGTTTTTATGCCGGATTGTCCATTTTTTTCCATGCTTCCTGCATACTGTCACTTCCACAGGATACTGCTTCCGCATAAACCAGAATTTCGAATTTCTCCAGATCTTCTCTGTCCACATTCGAACGAATCTTTACCTGTGAGAACAGCTGTCCGGTAGTTTCTCCCGGATGCACCTTTTCCTTCCAGTAATAATATCCATCATCTGTCTTTTCCCAGCCGTCTAAAATCTCCAGTTTTTCACAAAACTGCTGTGCCTTCCAACTGGAAAATTCCACCAATACCCTCACATAACAATCCGTAGATGAGTGACTGGTTACTGCAACCTTCTTGGGGATCACGGTTCCCGGATGCAGTTCCTCCGGTGGGTCGAATTGCTCTGTGATCTCTATGTCAGTACTGGCTGCTGTGAGTCTGTTTTCCACACTTTCCTGCGCCGTCAGATACGCAAGCGCTGCTCCGGTACTGATTCCGGCAATCAAAAGCGCCAGCATAATGGCAGCTATTTTCTTCATATTTTGTTGTTCACCCTTTCTTTCCGGCAGTATCAAACCACCTGCTTTTGTTATCGTATCGAGTCAGGTGCATACCTTTTCATGCACCCTGCACACAGAATCAGCCCTAAGCAATCATAGGCATTCCTCCTTCTTATTCTTTATTTTAGATTCAGGAATAAATGGCAGATTTGCCGGATCCCTTTTGAGAATACAGAATGTACTCTCGATTGACACTCATACTATATCACTTTATCTCACTTATTGCAAGTATATTTTACTTTTTGTTTTCATAATTTATAAAAAAGAATACGGAGTAATACATGTTTCAGAAACCATTTTCAAAAAAGTTATGTTTATTCCTTTTACTTTTTCTTCTGACACTGGCTTCCTTCTTTCGTCTTTCCACCGTTTTTACGGCCAAAGTCTTTTCTCAGCTGACGGGAACTCTCTTTCGCAAAGAGGTTACTTCCAGTACCCTGACTTTACATTATACGCTGACAGAACCAGAATCATACGGTATTACAGAAATTCCAGTCTGTTTTCAGCCTTCTGACGATGCAGATGCCTTTTCCGAACATTGTCAGAAGCTTCTGTCCAGTCTGGATCCATCCTGCCTGTCCTGTTCAGATCAGATCACCTATGATATTCTGCTTCTCTTACTCCGGCAGAATCAGACTGCAGCTCAGTTTGAAGGTTACCCTGAACCTCTGGGTTCTACCATCGGCCTGCAGGCTCAGCTGCCAATTCTTCTGTGTGAATACCGTTTTGACTCTGCCAGAGATATCCATACTTATCTTCAGCTACTTTCCACCACGGATCAGTATTTTTCTTCTCTGTTATCCTATGAACGTCAAAAAGCGGCCCGTGGTCTGTTCATGCCATCTTCCTGCGCAGATGGGATCATCCGACAGTGTCAGGCCTTTTTGGATGCTGATCTCTCTGATCACCTTCTGATTACTTCTTTTCAGCAAAAAATTTCCGCCATGGCGGCTCTTTCTTCTGATGAAAAGCAGAATTTTCTGGGGAAAAACCGTCAAATCATACTACAACATGTTCTGCCTGCTTACCAGCTTCTGATCCAGGGCTTAACGGATCTGAAAAAGTCCTGCCGCAATGAAATGGGGCTTACGTATCTTCCACAAGGCCGCGCCTACTACGAATATCTGGTACAGTCTTCTACAGGATCTGGTCTTTCTATCCATTCTATTCAGAACCGGATTCAGGCACAGCTTCTGGAAGATGCCTCTGTCTGCCGTCAAATCCTGCAGCAATATCCATCTGCAGCCAGCCTTTCCACAGACTTCGTTCCTACGGATCCTGCTTTTATCCTTCTGGATCTTCAACAAAAAATGGCAGAGGATTTTCCCTCCATACCAGATACCGAATATCAGTTAAAATACGTGGATGATGCTCTCTCCCCTTATTTAAGTCCTGCCTTTTACCTGACAGCACCAGTCGATGCTCCGGATCAGAACGTTATTTATCTGAATCCATCTGCCGGTTACAGCGGACTGGATCTGTACACTACACTGGCTCACGAAGGATTCCCGGGACATCTCTATCAAAACCGTTATTCTTCCGACTTTCTTTCCCCTTTGCGCAGCCTTTTTGGTTTTAGCGGCTACACAGAAGGATGGGCTACCTATGTGGAAATGATCAGCTATGACTATGCTGCTGCAGGGCGATCAGATACGGAACATGCTGCAGTATCCCTTGCACAGAAACAGCGGTCTATGATGTTGGGACTTTCTTCCCTTATCGACATTCTGGTTCACTACCATGGATACACCAGAGAAGAAGTTCGGCTTTTTTTACGCGACCTGGGGATCACTGGCACATCGGTCTCTGACTCCATCTATGATGCTGTTCTGGAGTCACCGGCAAATTATCTGAAGTATTACCTCGGTTATCTGAGTTTTCTGGATCTGCGCCGCTGGTGTCAGAAAAACTGGCCAGAGCAGTTTCAGATTTCCACTTTCCATCAATATGTTCTGGAAATCGGTCCCTGTCCTTTCCCGGTACTGGAAAAATACCTGAAACTATGCTATACTGGTTCATTATAAACGATGGGAGTGATACTATGAAACAACAGGTATCCTGGGGAGGCAAATTAAAGTCCTACCTGGAATGGCCTATTTTTGTAATTGTCCTGCTGTTGATTATGGATGTGGCGGTCTTTGCATGCAGTAAACAGGCTGGACTTGTGGCTCTGATTTTCACCTGTATCTATCTGGTGATTGTCGTAGCACTGTTCTTTGTATATAAACCATCCGTCATGAAAGAACTGGTATCCTTCGCCGCAGAATACGGGCAGGTACAGCGCCAGATGCTGGAAGAATTCAGTATTCCTTATGGCCTTCTGGATATCGATGGCAAGACAGTCTGGATGAATCATGAGATGCAGACATTGTTTGGCAAAAACAACCGTTATCATCAGGTAATCACTACACTGATCCCTGATCTGTGTCTTTCACAGCTGCCTCACGAGCAGGAAACGACGGAACTGGAAACGATGATTCATGAAAAAAATTTTCGAATTCAGGTCAGACGCATTCATATTGATGAATGGCAGTCTTCCTCGGATCTGCTGATTGTTCCGGACGACCAGAGCTACCTGTATACCCTGTACATGTTTGATGATACCGAACTGATGCAGTATAAACGTCTGAATGAAGAGCAGAAACTGGTTGTCGGATTGATCTATATCGACAATTACGACGACGTCCTGGACAGTATGGATGATGTCCGCAAGTCTCTTCTGCTTGCATTGATTGACCGTAAGATTGATAAATATATCAGCAATCATCAGGGTATTATGAAGAAGCTGGAGAAAGATAAATATTTTATCATCATCCAGCAGCGATACCTGAACAGTATGCAGGAAGGCCGTTTTTCTCTGATGGAAGATATCAAGACCGTCAATGTGGGAAACGAAATGAATATTACGTTAAGCATCGGTATCGGTACGAATGGAAAGAATTATCAGGAGAATTATTCTTTTGCCCATGCAGCAATTGACCTGGCTCTTGGACGTGGCGGCGATCAGGCAGTTGTAAAGGATGCCACCTCCATTACGTATTATGGTGGCAAGTCCCAGCAGGTAGAAAAAAGTACACGTGTCCGTGCCCGTGTTAAGGCACAGGCTCTCCTGGAAATCATCAATGCCAAAGATGATGTCGTGATTATGGGGCATAAGATCACAGATATTGATACCTTCGGAGCAGCGATCGGAATCTTTCGTGCTGCCAGAAGTGTAGGCAAACGGGCTTATATCCTGATTGACAGCAACAGCCATTCCATTACCCCATATCTGAACATGTTCCTGGGAAATAAGGATTATGAACCAGATATGTTCATCAACCATCAGATGGCTGATGAACTGGTAGATGCCAATACGGTGCTGGTTGTTGTGGATACCAACCGGCCAAGCAATACCGAGTATCCGGCACTTCTGGATCGGGCGAAGACGATTGTGGTACTGGATCATCACCGCCAGAGCAGTGAGATTATCCGTAACGCTACTCTTTCCTATACGGAACCATACGCTTCTTCCGCATGTGAAATGGTTGCAGAGATTCTTCAGTACTTTAACGAAGGCGTTAAACTGACCCGTATTGAAGCTGACTGTGTTTATGCCGGCATTATTGTAGATACCAATAATTTTCTGGCCAAGACCGGTATCCGTACTTTCGAAGCAGCTGCTTACCTGCGGCGCTGCGGTGCCGATGTGACCCGTGTCAGAAAAATCATGCGAAATGATATTTCTGCCTATAAGGCCAGAGCCGAAGCGATTCAGAAGGCAGAACTTTATCACGAATGCTATGCGATCAGTATTCTGCCAAGTCAGAATCTGGACATGCCAACGATTATCGGTGCACAGGCAGCCAATGAACTGCTGAATATTATCGGCGTAAAAGCTTCCTTCGTACTGACCAGCTACAATAACATCATTTACTTCAGTGCACGCTCCATTGATGAAGTAAATGTACAGATCATTATGGAACGTCTCGGCGGGGGCGGCCATATGAATATTGCCGGTGCTCAGCTCGCCGGTGTGACTGCGGAAGCAGCCAAAGAAAAATTAAAAGAAACACTGGATGCCATGATTGCAGAGGGCGCCATCTAGAGAGGAGACTTTATGAAAGTAATTTTATTAGAAGATGTAAAATCCCTTGGAAAAAAGGGAGAGACCGTGAATGTCAGTGATGGATATGCAAGAAACATGCTGTTTCCAAAAAAACTGGGTGTGGAAGCTACCCCAAAGAATCTGAATGATCTGAAACTGCAGAAAGCGAATCAGGCTAAAGTCGCTCAGGAACAGTTAGATGCTGCAAAAGCATTTGCAGAAGTCCTGTCCAGCAAAGAAATCCTTCTTTCCATTAAGGTTGGCGAAGGTGGTAAGACTTTCGGTTCGATTTCCTCCAAGGAGATTTCTGAAGCAGCAAAGAAACAGTTTGACCTGGATATCGACAAGAAAAAAATCCAGCTTCCAAATCCTATTCGCGCTCTTGGCACCACAGAAGTCAGCGTAAAGCTTCATCCAAAGGTTACTGCTTCTTTGAAAGTAACTGTGAAAGAAGCATAAGGGATTACAGACATTATGGAAGAAACTCTAATCAAGCGGGTGCTGCCCAACAGCCCCGAAGCCGAACAGTCCGTTATCGGTTCCATGATGATGGACTCAGAAGCTATTATGACGGCTTCTGAAATACTGACCAGCGAAGACTTTTACCAGCGCCAGTACGGGATTTTGTTCGATGCTATGGTAGAACTCTACAACGAAGGGAAAGCTGTGGATCTTGTGACCCTGCAGGATCGTCTGAAAGAAAAAGATGTTCCTCCTGAGGTGACCAGTCTGGAATTTGTGAAGGATATTCTGGATACGGTCTATACTTCTGCACATATTCGCCAGTATGCCACTATCGTTCATGAAAAAGCCATGCTGCGCAAACTGATCCGGACAACCGAAGGCATTGCCAATACCTGTTATGCTGGTAAAGAATCCATGGAAGATATTTTCGTGGATACAGAAAAACAAATTTTTGACATTATTCAGCAAAATACTTCCGGTGAATATGTCCCGATCAAAGATGTCGTATTAAATGTATTGGACAAGATTGAGATGGCCTCTAAGACCAAGGGAAATGTCACCGGTATTCCTACTGGTTTCATTGATCTGGACTATAAAACTGCCGGTTTTCAGCCTTCCGACCTGATTCTGGTGGCCGCCCGTCCTTCCATGGGAAAAACTGCGCTGGTCTTAAATATTGCCCAGCATATGGCATTCCGTGAAGATGTGACCGTTGCCGTATTCAGTCTGGAAATGTCAAAAGAGCAGCTGGTAAACCGTCTGCTCTCTCTGGAATCCCGGGTAGACTCCCAGTCCATCCGAACCGGTAATCTGACAGATGAAGACTGGAGCAAACTAATCGAGGGAGCCGGCGTCATCGGTAAATCTCATCTGATCATTGACGATACGCCTGGTATTTCCGTCACAGAGCTGCGAAGCAAATGTCGAAAGTTCAAGATGGAACATAATCTTGGCATCATCATCATCGACTACCTGCAGCTGATGACCGGCAGCAAACACAGTGAATCCAGACAGCAGGAGATCTCCGATATCTCCCGTTCTCTAAAAGCAGTTGCCCGTGAACTGAATGTTCCGGTTGTGGCTCTGTCCCAGCTGAGCCGAGCGGTAGAACAGCGGCCTGATCACCGCCCAATGCTTTCGGATCTTCGAGAATCCGGTGCTATCGAGCAGGATGCGGACGTAGTTATGTTCATTTATCGAGATGACTATTACAACAAAGATACCGCCAAACCAAATGTAGCTGAGATCATCATTGCCAAACAACGAAACGGTGCCATCGGTACCATTGAGCTAGCATGGCTGCCTCAATACACTAAATTTGCCAATATGAAAAAATAAGCCAGCGGGGACAGCGTTTCCCCGTTGTTTTTTTGCGTATAATACCATTTATTCTGGTAATAATAACAGTCTAGCATTCTATAAAATATCATTTTTACCTGTATGATCATAATATCATATTGTAAAGGAAAGGTATTATCGTGAACAACATCCAGGCGCTACGTAAAGAAAAGCATATTTCGCAGACTTATTTGAGTATTTTACTGGAAGTATCTCAAGAAACAATCAGTGCATATGAAAATGGCAAACATAATCCAAGTACCAAGTCTCTGATTCGTCTCCGTGAAATCTTTCAGGTCAGTATTGATTATATTCTTGGTCTGACAGAAGATCGTTATCCTACGGCTCAGAGAAGTGATCTTTCTCAGGATGAACAATCCCTTTTGCATGCCTACCGCCAGCTGGATGCCAGTGGAAAATCACAGATCCGGGCCTACCTGGAAGGATTTCTGGCTTCACGAGCCTATACCATAGATAAAGCATGAATACAAGATTATTTGATTTACGTGTAGCTAAGAATCTAAGTCAGTCAGCCATTGCCAGCTCTCTCAACTGCAGTCAGCGTATGTACAGTCGGTATGAACGTGGTGAGGCCAATATTCCTTTGTCCCTCCTGGTTGAAATGGCTAAATATCACCATACCAGTATTGACTATCTTCTCAATCTGACTGATATCCCCAATTCTTATCCACAGAAAAAACGATGAGGCAGCTTCTTTTTTGCTATATACTCTTTCAAATATTCATAAATCTGCTCTTCTGTAGGCGGACAGCCTTTTACAGAATACTCAAAGCCTGACGTACACGATCCAACTCCCAGTCTGCCATGCTTTCCACGATATCCCTGTCCAATACAGACCTTTGTGTCCAGCTTCTCCAGAAGCCCTTCTTCTTTCAGGCGTTGCAAGGCGGGCAGAAAATATCCATAACAGGCGCTGCAGGATTCCACCTCTTCCACCGCATCCTCCAGAGCAGCTACTTTATAACTCTTCGGCAATTCCGGTTCTTTATAACCTATGTTACGGCTGCACATCTGGATATTTGCGTGCTCCAGATCCGTACTACCACATCCCAGTTCTTCTGCAAATACAAGATAATCAATGTCTCTTGTTCCATAATGAAGCATGTGGCAGGCACAGGTGTCCATCAGTACCGGATCTGCTGCTGTCATGACACAATTGCAAACCGTTGGATTGCCTCCATCTTCAAAATCCAGATCTCCGCAGATATGATCCACCACTACAAAATCCTGATGAATCCCCATATTCAGATGGGCAATCGGTTTATGAAGTCCCATCGCATGAAAATGCCGTTTTTCTTTGTTTGGAATCAGTCCCTTCAGATTCTTTAAAGCACAGGTCATTTTAGTCTGACAATGCCCTTTCAGCACCGGCACATTAATCAGGAAATCGATCTTATCCACACTGTCACAGATCTGAAGCTCCATCCCTGCACAATTCTTTGCATGACTGCTATCCTTCTGCATATCCCAAAACGGAACACCATACTGTTCACTCAGCCGGTCATAGCCACATACTTCGATGGACTCCTGGGTCTTATCCCCCACCCAGGAGCCTTCCAGCATGGCCATTCTGATAAATCCATGTTCCTGAAGATACTCTATAATACCTGCCACCACTTCTGGATGAGTAGTTCCTCCCCAGGATGCCTCCGATGGAGCCACCAGATTGGGCTTCATGCCAATCTGAAGCTCTTCCTTACTTTTCCCCAACTCGTTTGCTTTCTCTTCCACCATCTCTGCCAGCCGTGATTCCTCCAAAATCTCCTTCGTCATCTGAAGATAATCTGTTCCATATATTTTCAATATCTGATTTCTTTCCATCTTCTATTCTCCCGCTCTATATTTTTACTATACCAGTGCATTGCCTGACAAATCCAGTGTACCATCCCGTTTCCCCCTTAGCAAGAATATCGTTGCCGGATGCGAACAGTAATCTGGCAAGATTCTATCATTTAAACATAAGTTTTCCCCTGTTGAGTTTTCTCGCTCCCGCGAGTATAATAAAAAACGTATAAAAAAGATATCTCCGGGGGGATTAATAAAATGAATACAGAAAATAAAAAGTATCTGATTGATACCGATGAAAATAAGAAATTTCTGGAAGATGTACGCAATGGTCTGTTAAAATTCGGGCATGCTTTTCCATCTCCGGGTGGCGGGTCTTATTACCTTGGCGATGATGGTACACCATGGAAAGATCGCAACCGTGAGACCTGGATTACCAGCCGTATGGCTCATGTATATAGTATTGGCACTTTCTTAGGACATGAGGGCAGCGAAGAGCTGGCAGATGCCGCATTAAAGGGTCTGCGTGGAGAACTTCACGATGATGTGAATGGTGGATGGTATGCCGGGCTGACTGCCAATAATGAGATCGTACCTACCAAGCAGTGCTACGCTCACGCATTTGTTATTCTGGCTGCTTCCTCAGGTGTTCTTGCAGGAAGACCTGGCGCACAGGAACTTCTGGATGAAGCGCTGAAGACCTATGACCTGCGCTTCTGGAATGAGGAAGAGGGACTTTCCTGCGATACCTGGAATACCGAGTTTACCGTACTGGATGATTACCGTGGATTAAATGCCAATATGCATACCGTAGAAGCCTTTCTTGCTGCTGCCGATGTCACCGGTGATGAAAAGTACCGCATCAGAGCAGGCCGCATCATTGACCATGTTACCGGTTGGGCCAAAGAAAATAACTGGCGGATCCCAGAGCATTTTTCCAAAGACTGGGCAGCCGATCTGGAATGTAATAAAGAACGTCCGGATGATCCATTTAAACCTTATGGAGCCACTCCTGGTCATGGCATCGAGTGGGCCAGACTGATTACTCAGTGGGCACTTTCTTTCTATCGCACGACCAAAGAGAAAGCAATTCCTTATATCTCTATGGCAGAATCTCTCTACAATCGTGCCATTGAAGACGCATGGTTTGCTGATGGTGCACCTGGTATCTGCTACACTACGGACTGGGAAGGCAAACCGGTGGTTCATGACCGTATGCATTGGACACTGGCTGAAGCCATCAATACTTCCGCAGTTCTCTGGCATGTGACCAAAAATCAGAAATATGCCGATGACTATGCACAGTTCATGCAGTATCTGGATGAAAAGGTACTGGATCATGTCCATGGTTCCTGGTTCCATCAGCTGGATCAAAATAATGAGCTGTTGACCACTGTATGGCCTGGCAAATCCGACCTGTACCATGCAACCCAGGCAACCCTGATTCCTTATTACGCACCGGATCTGTCCATCGCACCGGCTGTAAAGTGGGGAAAAACCTGCTAATCTGCCTGATAGGAAATGACCGGAAAGAATTGCATTTCTCTTTTCCGGTCGAATTTTTAGAATTGGAGAACTGTTTTACTATGTTTTATTTACCGGATGGAACCACCAAATGTGGATTTTATGAATGCAAACGATGTGACAATCGTTTTCTGTCCCTGCAGACAATGAAGAAGATACCATGCCCGAGCTGTGCGCAGGACATTGACTATGAAATCGGACCAGATGAATCACTGGACGATATTCTGGATTCTGCTGAACTGATTCAGGTGATTGAAGGAGAAGAAGAGATCAAAAAAATGGATGGATTGTTATCCCTTGCCATCACCGGCGGAGAAGACGAATGGATCTAAGTATTGACTGTCTCCTGCCACCAGACAATGAATTTCAGAAGCTGGATCTGCTACTCTCCCAGGGATCTTTTGAACTGGTAAACTACCAGCCAGATCAGAAAGTACAGGATCTGAAACTGGTTTATCTGATGAATGATGCGGCAGAAAGCTTTCTGGTATTCCAGAAAGCGCGTCTGACCGGCGAATATCTGCCTGATTTCGATGGGGATTTATCCGCTTCTCTGTCAGAAGATGAACATGGATATGTCTTAGTCCTTCATCAGGATTCCACTGTCTGTACACTGTTTTTTCAAAATCTGACACTGGAAACACATTTATTTGACTATGGAAAAACCGGTCATTTCTGGGTAACAGAATATGAATACCTGCGTCAGCTGGAGTATCGGATTGCCATCTTACACGACAAACTGGAATATCTGGGAACGGACTATTGTAGTGAAGCAGAACAGCAATTAGCCGTGCTTGCCGCCTTTCCGCCACTGAACTACAACTGCTATCCTGCCGTTCCTGACAAATATCTGGTTCCAAAATATCCACGCTGGTTTGTGTCGCAGGCAGCGATCGCCGTGATGTACCGGCTGGCTCTGGAGGCAGGAGATTCCGCACTGGTACGCTGGCTGGATCTATATCAGCGTTTTCCGATACGGCTCCTTGCCCGCCATATCGCACGTATGCTGCATCAGACTGCACATGCCGGTATCATCGATCTGCTTACTGAAAAACTGGCAGATGCAGCTTCTGCCTATCCAGAACGGATCTTTTCAGAAAGTATGCAGGCACAAATCCGTGAACTTTATCAGCAGGCAGAGAAACGCCAAACGGAATTACTTTCTCAGGGAATCCAGTCCGATATTTTAAAAGAAGAACCTTTTCAGTATACCGAAGATACACTTATATACAAAGTGCATCTGATGATCTGGAAGAAAAAGGGAATAAGCCGGATCGTGGAGATCGAGACTTTTACCTCAGAGAACGCAGATAAACTTTCTGTTCCGGTGTAATCCGGTAGCTCTCAATGGCTTTCTGGATGGTCTTTTTATGTACCCATTCAGAGAGCCTTTTTTCTTCCAGATAAGGAATCGTGGCATCCCACTGCTTAGCCAGCGCAGTCGCCAGATACCAGGCAATCATCATATTTACATAATATTCTTCTGACCTTACTGATATCACCCATTCCAGATATTCTGGCTTGAAATCCTCATCCAAATACAGACTCATCAGTATGCCCATACCGTAACGCATGGTATAAGTCTCTCCAGATGCCAGCCACTGCGGGATCTCTTTCAGCAATTCCTGTTTATGTTTCACATAGCATTTCGGCAATGGCAAGTCACAGGTTGCCCAGTTATTGATATAAGGCAAAAATCTCTTTACCTGTTCCAGACAGGCCGCATAATCCTTTTTTGCATTCACAATCATCAGGTGAAGATTGTTCTCTTCATAATACTGATGTGGCAGTTCCTGTAAAAAGGCTTTCGCCTCTTCCGTTTTTCTAAATTCCTTTGCGAACTTACGCAGTATTGGTGTACGGATACCGATGATGGTCTCTTTATCAATTCCCGGCAATAATCTGCTGTGAAAATCCCGGTACTTCAAATCCTGCATCGTGAATAACTGTTGCTGTAACGCGGTATATGGTTCCATAAACAATTCCTCCCCACTGGAAGCATCTCCCAGTTTGTGATATATTTCAGTTACATTGTATCTGTTCAGCATCTTCGCAGATACGATACTAAATTTTTTTCAATTATAACATCAGATTTCGACTTACGCATAGGAATTTTGTTTCTGATCTTTCAAAAACTATGGAATTTTGTCAGGTGCCAAAAAATATGGCGGGGGG
>NZ_JAOQKE010000007.1:781-78592 GCF_025567005.1 Muricoprocola aceti | reverse complement strand
CCCCCCGCCAATACACGATTTTTACTTCTTTAATGGGAAATAGATTGCATCAAATTCTCCTGCAATTTCTGATACTGCCTCATATAATCCCGGATAGGTACTTTCTGGTCCTCCCATCGTCAGCCCAGGTATCAGATAACGTGGTCCCGCTTCTTCCAGAAGCTTCTTCATGCCAGTACGTACTTTCTCCCGTGTCCAGTCCTGCATATCATATATTCCATTATCCAGACCACCCATAAATGTAATTTGTCCACCATACTGTTTAATTAACTCCGGTATATTATTGGTTCCTACTACGCCCTGAAATACATCTACACCCATTTCAATCATTTCCGGTACAAGATCTGCAGCATAGGAATCAGAATGATGTATAATCACCTCTACTCCATTTGCTTTCCAGTATCCATAGATCTTTTTATACGCCGGAAGCAGGAATTCATCAAACATTTCTTTGGAAATGAACAGGCTTCTCTGGCTTCCCCAGTCATCATGATGGAATAATGCGTCTGGATGCACATACTTGATTGTTTCTTCTGCAAGTGTAATCTCCCAGTCTGTCAGATAATCAATCAGTTCATGCATAGCCTCCGGTTCATCATAAAAATTAATCATGGCATCTTCCATACCCATCAGATAATGCAGTTTTTCAAAAATACCACAGAACACTTTGGCTGTGACAAACTTTTCTTTACGGTCAATATGTGTTACTTGTTCTACACAGTCCTTCCAGGCTTCTGGTGGAAGCACCAGATTCGGAGCTTTCACATAGTCTCGCCAATGTGCCACATCCTTACATACTTTATCGTCTCCTTCGCAGCATGGAAATGGTCCAGGAACGCCTGCCGGAAATTTATTTTTTACACCCCATCCATTTACCCATTCTCCTCCAGGTGTAATTACTCCAAAATAGATTGGGAAAAGAGGATCATTGATCCACTCCTGATATTCATATTGCTTTACAAAACGATCAGGGTTTCCACCTTTTATTGTTTCCATAAAATTTTCACGAATCGTAAGCATATCTGCACCTCCTGCTATTTATTTCTGGCCATACGTATAAATTGTTTCAAACATCGCTTCCAGATTTTCTCTTTTTGCATTATCAATACATCCATTGGTATCAAAAATGTATCCACCACCTGGAGCGCAAATATCAATCAACTTCTTCGTTTCATCGATTACCTGCTGTTTGGTTCCATGTTCCAAAATATACATCGGTAAATTGCCGGAAATCGCTGCCGTTCCGCCAAGAATCTTCTTTGCCCTTGCCATATCCGCAGTTTCAAAATGATAGATTACTTTGCCTTTCGGTATATCAGCCAGCTGCTCCAGTCTTGTATTATACTTACCCTCTGTATAAATGTAAGGCGTTACTCCCATATCAATCAGTGCCAACATACATTTTTTTAATGGCTTCCAGTAAATCTTTTCATATTGTTCTGCACTCATGAATCCGTCCATTCCCTTATGAAGCGGGAAAAATACACGCTTTACTGGAAGTGGCACATATTTAAAATACTGCCATGACTCAATCTGAATATCTGCCATCATATCACAGGCTGCTTCCAGTTCCTCCGGATATTCCAACTGATCGGTTAAAGTCGCCAATGTTCCACGATAATAATCTCCAATAATATCAAATGGTGCTTCTCCTGCACCGGTAAACATCGGTGGGAAACCCAGATCTGCCAGCCGATTGGATACTGCATTAGAGGCTTCTGCCGCCTTTGCATCTTCCTCTCCTATTTTTGCCAAAAGCGAAAATGCTTCCTGAGCCTGTCTGGAATACAACGAAGCCAATGGTGTCGTATTCAGAACAATTGATGGAACAAAGCGAATATCTGCTAATCCCTTCAATGACGGGAATGCACGCGGAATATATTTGCGAAGCATAAATCCGGTAAAATCTTTTAATAACTCCGGGTATTCGCTCTCATCCATATATTCATTTTCAATCACCTGATGTGTTGAAAAATCTGGAACACTGGTTCCAGGTCTTCCAGGCCAGTCAATCATCGTAGACTGAGCCAGTTCATTTGCCTTTCCACTGGTAAAACCTGTATGTGTCGTAGCATCAGGCTGAAATTCCTGGTAGAATTTTACCAACGCTTCTGACGCTTCTGAATAATTATACATGGCAGCCCGATAAGAAGAACCTTCCAAATTGTAAGGAAGTGCTCCAAGCATTGGACACATTGGTATACGTTCCGGTTCCCTCAGTGCTGTGGCATCTTCTACCAGCTGCACTCGTTTTGCAAACTTTTCAGCAGCTGGAGCATCCTTTTCGGCTGCACGGACATTTGTAGCAAACCATGAAGAACTTGCATCAAAATTTTTCTTTTCTTCCATCACAATCGAACACCTCTTTCTTGCTTTTTTCGTCTTTTTGACTATAATTTAATTATATCAATACATTTTTTTGTGTATATATCCACACGAAACAGATTCAAAAAATATTCAGAAAGGGAATTCGTCTGTACAGACGAAAATACAATTATGAAGCTTAGCATGCATATTATTGAACACTGGATTCAACGATACCATCCCGTATCCACCATTGTTTCAAATGATCTGACCATCGCTGGTATTCGTTTATTTTCTTATGAAAAAACTCCAGACCGTAATTATCTGTACATTGGACGCACCTCTGATTTTGTAAAACGGTCTCAGGTACAGGAAGTTCTTCTGGTTCATCGCGAAGACGTAATCAGTCTGCGCACACAGGAACTGGAAGATGTTTTCGACACTATCATGGATGCCTTTGTCTTCTATCAGCAATGGGAACAGAACATGCTCTCCGCTTTCCGAGCTGACAATCCTGAGCAAACAATTATCGATGCCTGTGCTGATATTTTTGGTCCAATGTTCTTTACTGATAACAGTCTCCAAATTACTGCATTTTCCAGACAGTATCCGAAGGGCAGTGTCAACAAAAACTGGGACGATTTCTGGGATCTTGGAGCTCTATCCGTTGATTCTCTGGTGCATATGCAAAATGGAACTTATCTGGAAAAATTGCCTCAAAAATGGAACTGTGAAATATTTTATGAAAAATACGCAGATCATTACCCGTATTCTATGATGATCAGCCAGGAAAATGTGGAACATGAATTGACAGGTCAGCTAGTCATCATCAGCCAGACGTCATTTGAAATTTATCAAAAACATCTTGCATTCATATTAAAACAGGCACTTTGTCTGATTGCAGGTCATGAGAAAAAAACTATGCAGGGTAGTATCATACAAAATCTGTTCCGTGATTTTCTTATGGGCAAACGCCTCGATTCTACCGGTTTTGAAACATTTATCCGTATAAAGGGTTGGAAACCGGACCAGTTCTGTATCGTTGCACTATTAAAAAAGCAACCTGTTTTTTGGAAAACAAGCGGCTATCATTTACAGGCATTATGCGCCTATTTTCCAGAACTTATTTTCTGCGAAAGCCCCGATTCTGCCAAAGACGAAATTGTGTGCTGCATTCCTGTCTCAGAAACTTCCACTGATTTCTCTGATAACCGAAATCAGACTGTCTTTCCCCCTTCCTTTCTGGACATTGTAAGCAAACTAAATTTTCGGTGTTTCTGCAGTTATTCTTTTTCTGGAATCACTCATATCTACATACAATACCTTCAGGCACGATCTGCTTCTGATCGCAATGTGGAAAATTACTATTTTTGTGCTCTTTCGGATCTTGTCAGCCTTCATAAAAGTAATGAAGTTCGATGTCATGCCATACACCCTGCCCTGGCAAAAATTCAACTGTATGACCAGATTCATCATACCGATTTTTATCACATTTTATATATTTACCTTGAATGCGAACGGGATCGCGTTCTGACTGCTCAAAAACTTTTCGTTCATAAAAACACTCTGGTCTACCGCCTGAAAAAAATAACTACTCTTTTCTGTCTGGATCTGGATTCTGTTTATGAACGTGAATATCTCATGGTATCCTATCTCTGTGCAAAACAATAGCGGAGTTCTTTCACTCCGCTATCATCATGTCCTATAGCAACTACTCACCAAAATGCCTTGTTTTTCCGCAATTCTCTCACGATCCAGATGGAATCCGCACAATCCGCTTCTCACCGTCTTTTTCCACAGTTGTCAACACTGGAACATGCTTTTTCCGCAATATGTGTATAATCGGATAAGTGGAGAATACGTTGCCTTCTATGTAGACAGCCTCTGGCTTTACCTTCAGTATCTTCTTTACCTGCTCTTTCACCAGACTTTTCCACTCCGCTTTTTCCATAGCCACTTCCCCGTAGATTCCCTCTTGGTTCAGTTCTGGGACATCTGGCAGATCCATATGAACGATCTGTACGGATTGCATTTCTGGAAGCTGGCGCAGAAGCGCATCACTCTCCACTGATCCTCCCAGATTCACAATCTTGGGTTCTTCGTGAAAGACCTGAAGACTGATCTCACAGGCTTTTACAGCATCTTCCAGAGTTCCTGTGGTCATCAGAAAGCCACCTTTATGACAGAATCCGGCGCTCTCCAGACCGGTTTCCTTTACCAATTCTTCCTTTTCCAGCCCAAGCCACTCTTCTGGGAAGCTGCATTTGTAGTTCATAGAATATTCTCGCTTTTGTGGCTGTATACAATATCCGCCACGATTGGAAGGGAAAATCACAAATGCAATCTTTGTCTCAGACAGATGCTTCTGGCATGGCACAAATTCTGGAAGTATCAGAATCCTTTCCTGCTCAGCCGGGATTTTGCTGGCTTTGAGATCCGCTTCATGCACCTGAAGCACTTCTTCCACCCGCTTATCTGCCCGCTCATTTCCAAGATATCGCTGGAACTTATTCTCCAGGATCATACCAGCCACACTTACTGCCTGGAAAAAAGCCTCATCCGTACCTCCTGTGGCATCCCAGGTTGGATTAAAATTCCCGATCAATGTAGCCAGCTCGTTTTTCTCTCCAGTGTTGTCATTCTGGTCCAGAGGCTGTACAAAGGATTCATCAAACTGAGCCGCAAGATCCTCACCTAATATCTCTGCTCCAAGTGCCTCCCACAAAAGACCAAATGCTGCATATGGCACTCCGTTCTCTCGCACCCGGCTTTCCTTCTGATGATGGTCATAAGCTCCCCTCCCAATATCAAACACGATTCCTTCGTAATTCTCTGGCACCTGATTGCCACGCCCAATCTGAATCTCCGGATTCAAATAGAATAACAGCGCTGCTGAAAATACATCATCTGCATGGAACTTTCCGCCGTGAGTGAAAGCAGATGCATCTTTCTTTCTGATTTCTGATAACAATTGATTCATGTGTTGCCTGTACTCCTTCTGTTGCTTTTTTTATATTCCATTATAAAAGGTTCTTCTACAGATTTTACCATAAAAGAACCCTTTATTTACCTTTTTTATTTTGTCAGCACTTCCTGTAATGTCGGAATGGAGTCCTGCGCTCCTTCTCTTGTTACTACAATCGCAGATACCTGATTGGCAAATTCTGCCGCTTCTTTCAATGTTTTTCCTTCTAACAGCATTGCCGCCAGCGCCGCTGTAAAGGAATCTCCTGCCGCCGTAGTATCTACTACTTCCACTTTCTTTGCAGGTATATGAACCGGCGGTTCATTTTCTGTATCCAGATATACACCATCACCGCCTAAGGTAACCAACACATTCTTTACACCATGATCCTTCACAATCTGCACCGCTTCTTCCAGATGATTCTGTGCGTCTGCAATACCGGTCAGTCGTGATAATTCAGATTCATTTGGCTTGATGATATCTACATATTGGTAAAGCTCTTCTGGAAAATGCTCCGGTACAGGAGCCGGATCCAGAATCACTGTTTTGCCAAGTGTTCTCGCCAGCTTCACCGCATAAAGAACAGTATCCATCGGAATCTCCAGCTGTAAAATCACGATCTCACACTCTTCAAGCAGATCCCGATGTGCCTCGATATCCTCCGGTGTAAACTGTGCATTTGCTCCCTGCACTACCACAATACTGTTATTGCCTTCTTTATTTACCGTAATGAATGCCGTTCCGGTACTGACCCTTTCTTTTGTAATCAGCCCGGACACATCCACGCCAGATCGCTGAAGGCTATCACGCTGCATCTCGCCATGGCTATCATTCCCAATAGCTCCCAGCATAGTCACGTCCGTACCAAGTCTTCCGGCTGCACAGGCCTGATTCGCACCTTTGCCACCGGCCACCAGCTTCATGCCATCACAAAGGATGGTTTCACCGACTGTTGGCATATGATCCACCTTCATCACCATATCAATATTCAGACTGCCAATTACTAAAATTTTACCCATGCGAAAAACTCCTTATAAATATGTTATAAAGCCTATATTCCCAATTCCTGCATAAGCTGCTTTCGAAATTCCTTATCTTTCATTGCTCTTTGGCAATCTTTGATTCGTCCAGCTCCTAACAATTTATCTGTTAGTTCTGCCATCACAGTTTCACACCTCTCATATCCCTGTCCATAGCCTTGTCCATAGCCCTCTTCATGCGCTTCTTCTCTCTGTACTGCAATATCTGTTTCATAATCATATTCTGCCAGTAACATATTTTCCACCTCGCTTCCTCTTCTCATAAGATAGTCCTTTAATATTCCTTTCTCGATACATTCCCGCATTGCTTTTCTATACGGAAATTTTTCTTTTGTATTTTGGTATTTTCTTATTGTTTCAATGAACTGGCTGTATTCTTTTAAAACCGAACATTTTTCCAGTATCTCATGCTGGCTGTCTGGATTGATATTAATCATTTTTACAGCTACTTCCAGTCCTGAATCTCCGTTCTCTTCTTTATATGCATCGGAAAGCCTCATCCATCTTTCCTTTTCTTCTTTTTCTATGCCATTATAAAAAGTATAAAACTCTGGTTTTGCCAGTGTCACTCTTTTCTTTCGATAACGTGCTTCTGAAGGGACAATCTGCTCATATACTCTTCCGATGTACAGTAAATTTCTAAGTGGCATATTCTCATTCACTGTACTCTGATGTTCTCCCATTATAATGGTCTTTCCACCAACACCAAAAGATATGTCATTCTTCAGATTCATGTAAATCGCATCTCCAACATGAATCTTTTCAATCTGAGTTCCCTCCGGCAGTGGTTCCTCATGCAGCGCATTATACAGGGAAATAATGTTTTTCTCTGCGCTTTCGTCCTCATAAAATAAATCTGCAAATACACTGCTCTTTACTTCACGGTTTTCCTTCTCCATCTTTCCTGCTCCTTTTGTGAAATGAGCAAAAAGATAAGTATTTATATCTGCAAAGATATCGTATCATTACAGATATCTTTTTATATGGTCTCTTCCATAACCCTGTATATACATCGCATCCCTGCTGATTGTACATCCAATGTCTCTTCTCTCCGCCAATTCCACTATTCTCTTTTCATCAAAACTGAATATTACAGCCGAATCGGCTTTGAAACTGTAGATAGCCCTATACTCTGATCGGAACATTTGAAATAAGGCTCAGACAATATGATTTGTGTCTTATTTTGATGTGACTTTATTATACTTTGAATCGTCACTTGCGTCAATCACTTTTTATACAATATATTTCTCTTTTTGTTTTAATGTGTCGCATATTCGTGTCTCAACATACAATAGTAGAAATTCTTTTATATTACTTAACTAGATACGCAATAATGCCGGAGATCATGATCTACAATAGTAGAAATTCTTTTATATTACTTAACGCGAATGCTGTATTTAAGCCATTTTCGATCTACAATAGTAGAAATTCTTTTATATTACTTAACGAGGATGGAAGATAGGTGAAAGTAAAATCTACAATAGTAGAAATTCTTTTATATTACTTAACTACAGGACAAATATGATGCGCTATCGTAATCTACAATAGTAGAAATTCTTTTATATTACTTAACTTGAAGTTTTTATTGTCAAATAATGGCAATCTACAATAGTAGAAATTCTTTTATATTACTTAACCAGAGAAGTGTGGGACAACCTGGATGATCTACAATAGTAGAAATTCTTTTATATTACTTAACGAAGAATCTGAAAATGGTGAGGTATGATCTACAATAGTAGAAATTCTTTTATATTACTTAACACCGGATCGAAATGGTTTGAGACGGATCTACAATAGTAGAAATTCTTTTATATTACTTAACATTACTGCATTTCCCTCTGGCATAATATCTACAATAGTAGAAATTCTTTTATATTACTTAACTCCTACACCGTGAATATTCACAATTGGGGAGCTGTTTTTCTTATTTAAACTTATTCTTTTTATCACATTTGCACACATCTGGTTAAGTAATATATTCTTTTTCGTTTATTAAGACTGAGGTTTGCATTAAGTGATGATCAGAAAGTCTTTTTCATCGTTTTTCGCATACCCAAACCTCATTACTTCACAACTGGAAGACATTTTGAATATAATCACACTATCTGTCTGACTGAACTTGGATTCATATTTATTCTTCAAGTCGTTTACTATATTATTCACGATTCTTGGACTGTTGTCAATCTCAAAAACAGAATACTGAATTCGATGTCCGAATCGTGACAAATATTTTGCGAATTTTGCCCGTAATTTATCGTCAGATATATCATAACTCACTATAATCATCTTATGTCCCCTTTCAAATAACAATTGCATTTTACACTTTATGCAATAAAAATACTGGCAACTCTTCTACACTTTTTCTCTTCATAAAATATCGATAGTACTGCTGTACATACAGGAAAATATCATCCTTGTATTCCAGGATTGCTTTCATCAAAAACTGTATGTATTCTGGGTTCTTTTTATATTTCAGACACCAACGCTGATCATATACATCAAAGTCTTCCGCTTTGCACTGTCCCAGATTGAGTGCTTTTCTAATCTCATAATCTACGATTGGACGCATCGGCTCCATAATATCACATACCAGTGATTTTCTCATATAAAAGCATTTATGGAATACCCCATAATAGGTATCAAATCCATACACCTGTAGCATGGCATCTACAATGTTAAAAAGCATGGTGTATCCTATATCCAGTGTTACATTGACATAATCATTTTTGATTCTTGGTTTTCGTCCATTCCACTGTACATTATCAAACATTCTTGGAAAATAGATTCTGGCCGCATTTCCTTCGATTCCCATGACTTCAAGATATTCCATTTCTGCTTCCAACTGCATCTGCATATCATCCAGCAACTGGATTCCCTCTTTTAAATATTCCGTCTTTCTCCTGATATTTCGCAGTGCCTGAGCCTGATTTCTTATTTTGTTCTGCTCAATTTTTCTGCCAATCTCATCTCCTGCATAATCATACTGATGACGGCGTAATAATGTATTTCCTTCCATTCTTGCCCCCAGCACTTCATACACCTTAAATGTCGTGCTCATTAAACAGATAGGGAATCCAACAATCTTTCTGCATAAACCATACTTTTCTGAATAAACGTCCAATGACATCATGGCACTTTTTCTGGTTGAATATGTTTTCTCATCAATTGTTTCATGCGCCTTCGTCCCATTTATCTGTGCGGATGATTGATATAGCAAGTTATCCTGGCTTCCATCTATCGATACCTTTTATTCTGTATGTAATCAAACCAATCATTGTTATTTAATCGTAAAACATCTGGTGATAATGCTTTTTCCTCGCTCCAGTTTTTCTGTATAGCCTGCATGATATATAAGCCTTTTAATGCAATACAGTATGCACCGTTAGCATCGGCATCTACCGGCAGAAGGCTTTCTTTCTTCTCCTCTTTGTTCTCGTATTTAGAAGAATCAAAAAATTTGCCTTCTTCATTTAATACCGGAGAGATTACATGATCATAATCAACATCATTTTCTTCATTTTTACTGTTTCTCAACTGCACAGTAAAACGGACTATTCTTTGCAATTCATGAAACAGATGCGGATCACTGATCTTTTCCAGCTTCGGCAGAAGGTTCGCTCCTGACTGATATTCTACACCTTCTAATTCCAGTAATTTTAGCATTTTCTCTGTCGGGTCAAATACTTCTTTCTTATCACGCACACGTCTATTAACAAACTCTTTCTGTGTTCTTGTACCGTTGGTATAAATAGTCCAGTTATTTCTGGCCAGTGTCACATTATGTGTAGCAAAGTTGGCGTAATCAAATGTGAATCGAAACAGCTGTCTTTCCACATCATAGCAAATCTCATCAAAAGATAAGATAAATTCACGCTTTGCCTGATCGGTTGTATAAGCCTTGTGATTGAATATATCAACAAATCCGGTAGCTGGATCTATCTTTGAAGTAAATGCAGCCGGAACATAGAAAATCATTCCACACTGTCTTCCCAGTTTCTTCACGGAATCAGGAATGTAGGCTAACTGATAACCACGCAGTACACCACCATCTTCATCTGCTGAACGGTCTTTGAAAACGAGGTAATTCAGCTTTTGAATCAACATGTTTTCGAACTTCTGATAAACCTGCCGTTCTACTTTAAAACGCCCCCGTTTAAATCCATAATTCAGATCTTCCATTGCTACGATTGCATGATACTTTATCATCATTTTAGCAATTTCATGTATCACTCCTGACAGGTATCCTTCCTTTAAATCCTTGATCTGCCCGATCTCTTTCCAGTTTTTTCTGGCTTCATCTCTATTTTGTTCTCTTTCTTTTAACTTTTCTTTGTAATTATATTTATTTACCACGTTGAAAGATTTCTGCTCTATAATCTCTCCCTGCATATTGATAACAGATACATAGATGAGGTTCCGTTCCCCTCTGTCTATACCAATCACATGCATATCATTCTGATGCGCAATATATCTCTGTGCAACGGAATTTAACGCTTCTTTTCCTGAAGCCCTGTAATTAATTGTAATTGGAAGATGAATAAAAAACTTGTCCACACTGTAGCGATAATCTTTCACAATATCTTTTTTCGTCTCATGGCAGACTGCTTTTTTCAAATATTCCTTTGCTTCTGCTGATAGTTCTCCCTTCCATCTATGATTCATGTAATTATAAATTTCCTGATACTCTTTCTCCGGAATATTCTTTTTTACGGATTCTCCATGCATTTCCTCCATATACGTGCGGTTCACAAGCATGGTGCCTTTTTTGTGGATAATCGGCTTCTTTACACTGGATTTACGGAAAAAGATCTCTGCCTCTCCATTTAATTTCAACACCTGTTCTCTGATATTTTCTTCACTGAACAGATTTTTCAGATACATGGTATGAAGATTTTCCCTTCCTGTACTTTTTTCCGAGAAGTCCTTATTATAGATCTGGAATAAATAAAGTTTTCCCTCTTCATTTAAACGATCAATATCTGCTTCTTTTATATAGGTCCAGTCTATTTTGTATCCCTGGTCTTCTACCTCGCGATAAAATCCGCTGATATCCTGATAGGTATCTGTATCAGAAAAATGGAATCCAAATACTTTCCAGTCTGGATTTCGCTCTATTCCAGATTTGAAATAATCGATCAGATCATGGCAAAACTGCAGATCGAATTTTTCTTCTGATTTTATATGTCTGCGTTCTTTATATCCATTGATGATATATTCCGATGGCTGATAAATTTCC
Source organism: Muricoprocola aceti (assembly GCF_025567005.1). NCBI lineage: Bacteria > Bacillati > Bacillota > Clostridia > Lachnospirales > Lachnospiraceae > Muricoprocola > Muricoprocola aceti. Next base: position 67,047 of record NZ_JAOQKE010000007.1, on the reverse strand, counting down.
ATGCCTTTTTTACTGAGCAGGACTTTAGGAAGCATCTTGTTCGCTGATGGAAGATAGTAATATACCATTTTTTTATATTCATTTCCTTCAAGAGGATGTGAATGCCCCTCTATGATTTCTTTTTCCGGCTTTTGTACCGGATTAAAAATTCCCATATAATATTTTCCATCTTTTTGAAGCAAAATTGCATTATAGTCATATTCCTTGCTCTTTGACCAGCCATTTGCAAGTGTCGGAGTACCAAAATTCAATTTTATTTTCGTATCAGAATACGGCTTCTGTGTCACATAATTTCGTACCTTATTATATAATGGAACAATATCCCTTATCTCTTCATACAAATCATCCAGTTCTCCATAAAAGTTTACCTCTTTTTCTACAGCCTCTTCTATATAAAACCATTTCATCCAGTGAAACAATTCCATATAATTGTCTAATACATCTTTTATTTCTGTAGCATATTTCTCATTTTCAATCAGGTTCACTTCCGGATGATATTCTAAAAGATGTACTTCTTTTAACGAAACAATATTCTCAATTTCTGCTATATACTCTTCTGGCTTTCTTTTGACTTCCTCTGCTCTTGCATATTCTTTCAATAACTGCTCTATTTCTGACAATGATTTCCATTTGTCAGCTTTTACCGCTGCCTTCACTTTTTGATCTTTCCGAGCTCCTTTTCCTGCTATTTGCTGTTCATAATAATGTGTCAGACAATCAGCAATTGTGTTCCAACTACCACACAGATAATTCGATATTTTTTCATAATAAGGTGCTGTAATATAGATCTTGCTCAAATCAAAGTTGTCCGTGTTGTTTTTTAATACGGCAATCCGCTCCATCACCGTTTTCTCCATAACATTTTGCAGGAAGCTGTTGACTGACTCGTATACTTCAGCATCATTCTCATACTTTTCCGGAATCTTGAAAGAAGTGGATGCATTGCTTAAAATCTGTTTATGCAGTCTCTTCATGCGATACAGGTTCCAGTTTTTCTTTTCTTTCTGGCAATACTCCTTCATGTGTTGATTAACCACACCACACATTTCATTGTAATGTTCGATTGCCTTCTGCGTCATCAACATCATATAATAATCTGCTGTGAAAATATGTGATAATTTCCATTCCATAAAATAGTGTTCGTTTTTTCTCTCTATGATACTGATCTGGCTTTCCGCACTTTTCTGAATGTTTTGAAATGCCACCATATTCTCCAGAAAGATCTCTGCATTTTCATGTACTACTCGATAACCAATGGCTGTGGCAATTGCTTCTTTCGTGAAAACATTTTTTCTGTTTAAGAAAAAATCATTAAACGAAGAGGTAAAACGATGGAACAAGGCCACGGTTTTCAACTTCTCTTCTTTTTCTTCTTCACTGTATTCCTCGTTGCAGCGAATAAAATCTGGCAGAATTCCAGAAATCATTTTTTCTTTAAACATTTCTGAAAACACTGCATCATCCGATAAGTATTGATAAATCTCCTTACGTTTCTTTTCCTGGATCTTTTCCAAACATTTTTTTGCATCATCCGTCTGATTCTTCTTCACTTCTGTCAACGCTTCAAACAGCTCATTCCAGTCAATATCATGAACATCTCTTAAATGCATCTCAATATAATTCCGATAGTAATCATCCATGATTCCCTTCAATTCTTCTCGTTTTTGTGCCCTCAGAGAGTCTTCCTCCAAAATCCCATATTCCTGTATATGTTTCAAAGTACTTCCAACAGGGATCAAACTGTTACGAAGTGTTTTGCTCAGACTATTCAATCCAATGAATTCCTTATATCTCTCTAAAAATTGTTTATCTTCCATGATATTAGCCCCCTATATTTTTCTCTATCTATTCTGATTGTATCTGATTTTATTATCTTTTACAATATTTTTCTGTATATTCGTTTCCATTTATATATTAACACAAAAAAACAGCACCCATAGGTACCGTTTATATCCTAATTATATTTTATAGTGCCATCCCGCGCAGCTGGCGCATCATTCCTTACATACTCTTTCTGAACGCGGACAGCGATATAGGATTCAATCTCATTTTCCCTCTTCCCGCTGTCACGCACATCTTTTTTCCAGCTTTCAGCAGCGAATTTTACATCAACTCTTATTCTCGATGTCACTTTCTTTCTGGTATGTGCCAGATCTATGAATTGCTTTTACTTCAAACTTGCCTGCACCTCTTGGTGCGATTCTAAACGAATATACAATCTACGATAGTAGAAATTTGAGTAGTTATATTGCGAAAAACCCCTCAGCCGCCGCTCCCGCAGCTTCTAAGGGGTCTCTTTTTATGTTTTTCTACGACTGACTAACTGATTAGTCCTGTACGTATGGCATCAGTGCAACGTGACGTGCTCTCTTGATTGCAGATGTGAGAGCTCTCTGATGTTTTGCACATGTTCCTGTGATTCTTCTTGGAAGGATTTTTCCTCTTTCAGAAACGTATTTCTTTAATTTGGCTGTATCCTTGTAATTAATTTCATTATTTTCTTTACCGCAGAATACACAAACTTTTTTTCTTCTGCGTCCGCCTCTTCTCTTCATTGGAGAGTCGCTTCTATCACTTCTATTGTAAGCCATGATTCTTACCTCCTATCGAAATTCTAGTTAAACGGCAGCTCCTCATCGATACCATCCGGTATATTCATGAATCCGTCTCCTGCTGCGGCACTAGGTGTCGGTCTGCTCGGTGACGGTGCTGCACTATAGCCGCCTTCTGATGCTCCGGATGCATTCTTGCTCTCAGCGAATTCCTGTTCTTCTACAACAACGTCTGTTGTGTAGACTTTCATTCCGTCTTTATTGGTATAGCTTCCTGTCTGGATACGACCGGTAATTGCGATCTTGATTCCCTGACGGAAGTATTTCTCTGCAAATTCTGCGCTTCTGCCGAAAGCAACACACTGAATGAAATCTGCGGTTGACTCTCCATCACGTTTAAATCTGCGGTCTACAGCCAATGTATATCTTGCTACAGCGGTAGCATTCTCGCCTGCTGAGTAACGAACTTCCGGGTCTCTCGTTAAACGACCCATTAAAATGACCTTATTCATTCTGATCTCCTCTTAATTATGCGTCCTGTCTAACACACAAATATCTGAGAACGTTTTCCATAATACGAACATGTCTTTCCAGTTCTGCCGGGCAAGTAGCCTCTGCATCGAACTGAATGAAATAGTAAAAACCTTCGCTCATTTTCTGAATGTCGTAAGCAAGTTTCTTCTTACCCCATTCGTCAACATTCGTAATAGTACCGCCAAAACGTGTAATATACTCTTTTACTTTTTCTACGGTAGCTGTTCTTGCGTCGTCCTCAAGCTTTGCGCTGACAACAACTGCTAATTCATACTTGTTCATGCGTTTTGCACCTCCTTGTGGTCTCTGGCCCCTTTCCGAAAAAGGAGCAAGGAATTGAAATATATCACGAATATATACTTTATCATACTTTTTCCCGGAAAGCAAGTATTATTTTCCTGTTTTATGGGCTTTATCGGAATTATCATTACTGTTCACTCCGTGACCAGCAACACGTTTCGCGGAACAATGGCAGTGAACCGTAACGAATTATTCCGTCTTTTTTATCAGCCCTCTGGTATTTTTTTCTACCAGTCTGCGGGATACCATGACCTGGTGTCCGCATCCCTGACACTTCAGGCGAAAATCTGCGCCTACCCTGAGAATCTCCCATTCCTGGCTGCCACATGGATGGGGCTTTTTTAATTTGACAATATCTCCTACCTCATATACAAATCGTTCCATCTTTTCCTCCGTTACTTTTACCTAAATCCCCTTTCCATTTCAGTGAACGTATTTAATTGATCTCAATCTGTTCAAATACTTTCCCGATGCTGTCCTGGATCACCAGATCTGCATTTTTGTCCCTGGAAGTAACGCTCTTATTGATCACCACCAGATGATCTCCGCGGAAGTAATCAATCAGCCCTGCTGCCGGGTATACCACCAGCGACGTTCCTCCAATGATCAGCACATCTGCATTGGAAATGTATTCCACAGACTTGCGCAGTGTGTAATCATCCAGACCTTCTTCATATAGCACCACATCTGGCTTAATGGTGCCGCCGCAAGAACAGGTTGGCACGCCATCTGCATGAAGCATATATTCCGCATCATAAGCCTTATGGCACTTCATGCAATAATTACGCAATACACTTCCATGAAGTTCCAGTACTTCTTTGCTTCCTGCTGCCTGATGCAATCCGTCAATATTCTGGGTAATCACCGCCTGTACATGCCCGGATGCTTCCCACTGGGCCAGACGTTTGTGTGCCATATTCGGTTTTGCATCCAGACAAAGCATTTTTTTCTTATAGAAACGATAAAATTCATCTGTATGATACATGAAAAAGCTATGACTTAAAATCGTCTCCGGTGGATAGGCATATTCCTGATGATACAGGCCATCCACACTTCGAAAATCCGGTATGCCACTCTCTGTAGACACACCAGCACCGCCAAAAAATACCACTTTCTTGCTGTTCTGAATCCAACTCTGCAAAGTCTCGATTTCATTTGCCATTATTCCTGCACCTCCGTTTCATAACCGCCGGCTTTTGGAACTGCCGCATAGGTTCTCACACGCTTGCCCTGTACGATAAATCTGGTTGCTTCGTTGCCAGTACAGGTGGACAATGTCACAATGGTATCGGTGTAATCCACATCCACTCCGGTATCATATAATGCCTGTTCCTCACAGCTATAGATAAATTCCTGGAAATCTTCTTTATCCCGAAATGTGATCTGATAATTGGTACTGTACTTGTCTACTTCCGAACAGGAGAAAATCTCATATTTGTAGATCCTGGTCGGTGTATAGATCCAGAAATACGGGCTGGTCTTATAGACCTCCTCATCCCGGTACTTTTTCAGGCTTCCAAACATGGAACCATTCTTCATATTGTGTCCATATACCACGCTGTTACGCTGTCCGAAATTGCTCTTATTCATATAATCCAGGAAAATGGAGCCGGCAAAGTTATCCGTCTTCTGGAATGTCCGGTGCAGATAATAATCATTATCCTCCCCCTGAGTAATCGGGTAATTGATCGTATCTACAGCTTCCATCTCCAGCCAGCCGATTACGTCCGGATTGATCTTCTGCAGACTTTCAAAATCGATCGGATTCTCCATAACCTCAAATTTACTGGTACCGCCGTGCTCGGTCAGCTCAGCGTCTCCCCATTCATCTCCCATGGTATCATTTTCTTCCATGGTATCATCCAGACCTTCTGTGATCTTCTGGTTATCTGCATACTCTTCCAGCTTCGCGTATTCATCCACGCCAGTTTTATAATTCAGATAAATCGTAATCAGATTCCACGCCGCAAAAGCAAAGATTCCTATCGCAATGATCAAAATCAAAGTGCTGATCACATTTCCAATTCCGCCTTTTTTCTTTTTTTCACGTCTTCCCATACAGATGCCCCCTTTCCAGTTCTATACAAAAACAATTCTATACCCGTCTGCGGTTCTTCTTGCCAATTTCTGATTTTTTATTGGTTCCCAGCTTCTGATGGCGGCTCAGCGGATCCTCTTCTTCTTTTTCCTGGATCTCCACCTTCTGAGTCGGATTATGAATGCCCGGAAGCACTACGGTAAATGTGGTTCTCTCCCAGTCGCTGGTTGCCTCTATGATGCCACCATGCAGTTCCACAATCCTCTTTGCGATGGACAAGCCAAGGCCGGAGCCTCCCGTCTGGCTGGATCTGGCATTATCCACACGATAAAACTTTTCAAAGATCAGCTTCAGATTCTGCTCCGGGATCTCATGTCCCTGATTCTCAAAAGTAATGACAATATCTGTACCTTTTGCCCTTGCTTCAATCTCAATCTCTGTATCCGTATAGCTGTAGGCTATTGCATTTCGAAGCAGATTATCAAAGACTCTGGCAAGCTTATCCGGGTCTCCCATCACCATCAGATCATCGTCTGTCTTTACCGAACAGGTCAGGTATTTATCCTTCAGCACACCATAACTTTCATCCGCCAGCTGCTCCAGCAGGAACGACAGATTCAGCTGTTCCTTCTCCAACACAATATCCTGCAGATTAAACCTGGTGATCTCAAAGAACTCATTAATCAGCTCCCGCAGTCTGGATGCCTTCTCAAAGGTCACATGAATATATTTTTCCCGGTCTTCGTCCGGCATGGACTTTCTCTGATCCAGCATGGTCAGATATGCAATAATCGACGTCAACGGGGTCTTCAGGTCATGCGCCAGATAAACCACCAGATCGTTCTTTTTCTGTTCGCTGATAGCGGTCTCCATCTCTTTTCTCTTCAGCGTTGCACGAAGTGCCATCAGCTTGTCTTCCAAAGGCTTCAGCTCCGGCACCAGCACAATCTGCTCATCGTCTTCTCTCTGAATGGCATCAATGGCTGCCTCCACGCTGCTGAGATAATGAAGCATCCGTTTTACCAGCAGATTATAAAAAATCAGAAACAAAATGATAAACCCGATTACCAGAAACACCGTTTTATGGTCCATGAAAATTCTTCCATACCATTCGTTCGCCATCTCTGAATCCATATGCATTCCGGTAAAAATCGCCATCATTGCCCTGGTAAACAGTCCCTGAAATATCCCATCAATGAAAAAATGGACAATCCCCTCCCCTATGACCAGTGCCAACAATGCCACCAGCCCCGTACGAATCAGAATTGTCCTTTTTAGCTTCTTATAGTTACTTTTCAACCTTGTATCCAACTCCCCATACGGTCTTTATGAAGTCTGTTTTTCCCATAGAGCCAGCCATCTTCTCTCGAAGATGACGGATATGTACCATCACCGTATTGTTGCTCTGTTTATAATATGTCTCATGCCATACCTGTTCAAACAATTGCTCTGAGCTGATTACCTGTCCACGGTTCTCACACAGAATCCACAAGATATCGAATTCAATGGGTGTCAGCGTCAGCTCCCGCTCATTAAACTGGCATTCGTGGGTGCTGCGATTCATCACCAGGCCACCGAAATCTATGATATCTTCCTGTGGCTTATTGCCTTCGTTGTATTTCGTTACACGGCGCAGCTGTGCTTTTACCCGCGCCATCAGTTCCAGGGGGTTAAATGGTTTCTCGATGTAATCATCTGCCCCCAGAGTCAGTCCTGTGATCTTGTCCATGTATTCGGTCTTAGCTGTCAGCATAATCACAGGAAACATATAGGTTTCTCTGATCTTCTGTAAAATCGTAAATCCATCGATGTCCGGAAGCATCACATCCAGGATGGCGAGAGAAGGATGTTCCTTCTCTACTGCCTCCAGAGCATCTTTTCCATTGTAGCATTTGATCACTTCAAAATTCTCATTCTGAAGATAGAGTCCGATGACGTCGGCGATCTCCCGCTCGTCATCCACTACGAGTATCTTATCCGACATAATTTCCTCTTTTCTATAATTCACAGTTCCCTACTGTTCTTGGGAATGGGATGGCATCCCTGATATTGGCCACACCGGTCAGATACATGACGCATCTTTCGAATCCCAGACCAAATCCTGCATGACGGGTAGAACCGTATTTACGCAGATCCAGATAGAACTTATAATCTTCTTCTTTCATTCTCAGTTCGTTCATACGAGCCAGCAGCTTGTCATAATCATCCTCTCTCTGGGAACCGCCGATGATCTCACCGATGCCAGGAACCAGACAGTCCATAGCGGCCACGGTCTTGCCGTCTTCGTTCATCTTCATATAGAATGCCTTGATCTCCTTCGGATAATCAGTTACGAATACCGGTTTCTTGAAAATCTGCTCGGTCAGATATCTTTCATGCTCAGTCTGCAGGTCGCATCCCCAGCTTACTTTATAATCAAAGTTGTCATTGTTCTTTTCCAGAATCTCGATGGCTTCTGTGTAGGTTACATGTCCAAAATCTGCTGATACTACGCTGTTCAGACGATCAATCAGTCCCTTGTCTACAAAGTTATTAAAGAATGCCATCTCTTCCGGTGCGTTCTCCATCACATAACGAATGACATATTTTAACATGGACTCTGCCAGAACCATGTCATCTTTCAGATCTGCAAATGCGATCTCCGGCTCAATCATCCAAAATTCTGCTGCATGACGTGCTGTGTTAGAGTTCTCAGCACGGAAGGTTGGTCCAAATGTGTATACATTACGGAATGCCTGTGCAAAGGTCTCTGCATTTAACTGTCCGCTTACCGTCAGGTTGGTAGATTTTCCGAAGAAATCCTGTGTATAATCTACTTTTCCATCCTCTGTCATCGGCACATTTTTCAGATCCAGAGTGGTAACCTGGAACATCTCACCGGCACCTTCACAGTCACTTCCTGTGATCAGTGGTGTGTGCACATATACGAAGTCTCTCTCCTGGAAGAACTTATGAATGGCATAAGCAGCCAGGGAACGTACACGGAAGGTTGCCTGGAACATATTGGTACGAGGACGCAGGTGGGAAATGGTTCTTAAGAATTCCACACTGTGTCTCTTCTTCTGTAATGGGTAATCCGGTGCAGAAGTACCTTCCACTTCTACGGAAGCTGCCTGAATCTCAAATGGCTGCTTTGCCTCCGGTGTAGGCACCAGTGTTCCTTTTACGATCACGGCTGCACCTACGTTCAGCTTGCAGATGTCTGCAAAGTTCTCCAGCTGGTCTGCAAACACTACCTGCAGTGTCTCAAAAAATGTACCGTCATGAAGTACCAGGAATCCAAATGTCTTAGAATCTCGAATGCTTCTTACCCATCCGCCTACGGTTACTTCCTGATTCAGGTACTGTTCTCTATTTCTATAGATTTCTCTTACTGTAATCAAGTCCATATCTCCATACTCCTTTAATTTGCATACTTGAGTCTAGTATATCCCATTCTGAAATATGGTGCAAGCTGAATTACACGAACTTTCCCGCATTCTCTTGAAAACCCTGTTTGTGGTCAACCGGTTTTAATTTTTATTTTTTATTTTTGAATTTTCTCCAAATGCCTTTATTATCTGTATTTTTCATTATTTTCATTCATAATTTCCAAGTTTTTTCATGATTTTATATTGAAATTCAAAAAGGATCAGTATATACTATCCACAGAACAAATTTGAGCACTATACATTAGGTAATAAAATAAAGGAGTACTATTATGAAGACTTTCAAAGAAATCAATCCATCTCCACGTACACTGATGACACCAGGTCCTGTTGAAGCAGATCCTCGTGTATTAAAGGCTATGTCCTCTCACATTCTTGGTCAGTTTGATCCTGAATTCACTGATCTGATGGCTGAGACTCAGGAAATGGCACGTATCCTGTTCCAGACAGAGAACAAACAGACTTACTGCGTAGATACCACTTCCCGTGGTGGTCTGGAAGCAGTTCTGACCGGTGCGATCTGCCCTGGAGACAAGGTGCTGATCCCTGCATTTGGACGTTTCGGATATCTGCTCAGCGAGATTCTGGAAAGATGTGGCGCTGATATCACACTTCTGGAAAGAGAATGGGGAACTGTATTTGATCCGGAAGAAATCGAAGAAGAATTAAAGAAGGGTGGCTACAAAGCAGTAGCCTGCATCCATGGTGAAACATCTACTTCCATGATGCAGCCAATGGAAGAGCTTGGAAAAATCTGTAAGAAATATGACGCTCTGCTGATCGTCGATACCGTTGCTACCATGGGTGGTGTGGATATCCCGGTTGACAAATGGGGCATTGACGGATGTATCGCAGGTACCCAGAAATGTATCTCCGCTCCATCCGGATCTGCACTGATCACATACAATGACAAGATCTCCAAGATCGTAAACGAAAGAAAGAAAGTAGAAAAGGGTATCCGTACCAGCAGTGATATCGATGGTACTCTTCCACAGATTCCAAGTAACTACCTGGATATCGCTCAGCTGGAAGATTACTGGAGCCCACGTCATCTGAACCATCATACAGAAGCAACTTCCATGCAGTACGCTGTACATGAAGCACTTCGCTGCATTATGCTGGAAGGTCTGCAGGAACGTTTCGCACGTCACGCTCTGAATGACAAGGCTCTGTGTGCCGGTCTGCAGGCTATGGGACTGAAGATCTTCGGTGATCTGAAACACAAAATGCCATGTGTAACTGCTATCTGCATCCCAGAAGGTATCGATGGACCTACTCTTCGTGGACAGGCTCTGCGTGACTTCGGTATCGAGATGGCTACTTCCTTCGGTCCTCTGGATGGCAAGATCATCCGTATCGGTAACATGGGTTATTCAAGCCAGAAGAGAAACATTCTCTTCACATTAGGCGCTATCGAAGCAGTCCTGATTGACAACGGTGTAAAAGTACCGGCTGGCGAAGCAGTTGCTGCAGCACTTCAGGTATACAAAAACGCATAAGCCATTGGGGACGGAGTTTTCTGGCTTTCCCCATTCATGTTTATAGTAAAAAATCCGGGTGACTTTACAGTCCCCGGATATTTTATCTATTAGTGGAAAAATGCATACATTTTAATGCCCACTAATTAGAGCAATTCTTAATTCCGATTGGAAACTGCATTTTTTCTGCATTTTACTCATATATTATTTTCATGCATATACACTAATGACATCTGTTTACTCCGTTTCATGCAATACATCTCACCTGCTATCTAAATATATTGTTGAATATATCTCTTGGATATTTCAATAGATTTTATAATATCTTCTTTTTCATTCTCAAATGTCTTGTCTTCCACTTCTATACATGCGGTTCCATCATATCCGATATCAGTTAACGCCGAAATAAATTTCCCCCATTTTACATCTCCCAATCCCGGAATTTTCGGAATCATATAGTCCAGCGGATATGCCATTGTTCCACATTTTTCCAATTTATCCGTTAATAGTTTTATATCTTTAATATGTACATGGAAAATTTTATCACGAAACTCTTCAATTGGTTTAATGTAATTTATCTGCTGCCACACAAGATGACTTGGATCATAATTCAGTCCTAAATAATCGCTTGGGAATCTTTCAAATACTGTTTTCCACAATATTGGCGTTGACATCAAATTCTGCCCTCCCGGCCACTGCTCTTTTCCAAACAACATAGGACAATTTTCTATTGCAATTTTCACTTTATGAGCTTCAGCAAAACTAATAATATCTGGCCACACTTGCTCTAATAATTTTAAATTATCGTCTATACTTTTGAACTGATCCTTTCCAATAAATGTTGTAACCATCCCAACATTCAAAAGATCTGCTGCAATAATTACTTTTTTTAAATGCTGAATATTTATTTTTCGTTTTTCTAAATCAGGATCCATGGTATTTGGATAATATGCCAATGCAGATATTGTAATTCCTTTTTCGTTTAAACAGTATAATATATGTTGTTTATATTCTTCATCCTCTGCAATGCGAACAACATCTATATGTGAAACACCAGCATATCTTCGTTCAGCATCTCCAATAGGCCAGCATGCAACTTCAAGACTTTCAAATCCTATTTTCGAAGCTATATCCACTACTTCCTCAAAATCCCATTGTTCTAAAATTGATGTCAATAATCCTACTTTCATCGCAATCCCCCATCATGCCTTATAATTGAATACTACATCCTTTCTCAGAAGATTCTATACTTGCAAATACCGCTCTCATTGCCGTAAGAACTGATTCTCCAGAAATTTCCGGTTCTCTCTGTTCTAATATGCTACTTACAAATAAATTAATTATTCCAGAATTAGTCTGATTATCATTGGTCTGAATTGCCTCAACATCATACTCACTTCGTGTTCCATCCTCTGAAATTACTATAATTGAATGTTTCGGATCGTCATATATTTTCATAATTCCTTTTGTACCGTATAAAATTGTCGAATTATCTTCTGCACCGTAATACGTCCATGATGCAGTCATCGTTCCAACACATCCATCTGACATTTTATATATGCAAAAAGCATTATCATCTACGCCGATCAGTTTTCCATCACTTCCACGTTTATCCAATGTCAATAATTTTGCTGTTGTTTCCATTACTGTCTGTGATAAGAGGTACTGTATCAAATCTGTTTTGTGAATTCCAAGATCCGCCATTGCTCCCATAACAGCATTTTTTCGATCAAAAAACCATGTATTTTTTCCAGGATCAACACTCCACGTTTCCGGTCCACCGTGTCCAAATGTTGTACGAAATGTAACAACTTTTCCAATTATTCCATTCTCCAACATTTGCTTTGCCATTACATGTGCCTTTGCAAGTCTTTGATTTTGATCTATCATCAAATACTTGCCATTTTCCTTCGCAACTTCTACCATGGCTTCACAGTCCTGCAAATTCGTTGCCATTGGCTTTTCACACAATACATGCTTCCCTGCCTTAAGTGCTGCAATCGTAATTTCGGCATGTGCACTATTTGCTACACATATAGATACAGCTTCAATTTCGGAATCTGCCAATAATTCTTCATACGTTTTATATGCTCTCCCGCCATACCTTTCAGCCAACTGCGTTGATCTTTCGTAATTCTTATCAAAAAAACCTTTTAAACATACTTCACTATTTTCCATATATTCTGGTACATGGCGAACCTGTGCGATTTTCCCGCATCCAATAATGCCTACTCCGATCATATTCTTCCCCCGTCATACTGTTTATTTAAATTCTTCTAGTTCTCTCTCTACCATTCGAATGTATTCTATAGCTTGCTTCGCATACTGATCTATTAACATTGACTGTGTATTCATTTCTTGCGCACTATAAGGATTAGCCATACGATACATAAATTCCATTGTTAATGATCCTGCATATCCAATTCTGTTTAGCACACATAAAATTTCCTTAAAGTCAATATTACCCATACCAGCTGCTTCTCTTGTATTATCCGCAATGTGAACATGTAACAGATAATCTTTCACCATCAACAGGCTATCTGCTATATTCCTTTCCTCAATACTCATATGAAAAGTATCTGCCATAATTCCCACTGCCGGATGATTAATTTTTCTAACGAAATCAAGTGCTTTTTCTAATGTATTTATAAAATATGTTTCATATCTGTTGATTGCCTCTATTGCAAATTTTATATCATATTTCTGCGCATAATCTGCCGCTTCCCTGATATTCTTTATAGCATTTGCAGTTATATTTTCCAGTGAAACATTTTCCGCTTTCGCTGTTCGCCCTACTGGCGATGGAACTACTATTATAATTTTAGCCCCTATAGCTTTGGCAAACTTCACACTGTCCTTCAAATATCTAATCGCATTTTTCCCCGCTTCTCCGTCATCCGTCAGATCCCTGGATTCATCAAATAATCCACATAAAGAATGGCAGTTTAAATGATATTTCTCCATAAGTTCTCTGCACTTTGCAATATCCAAATGATAAGGATCTGCTGCAAATTCTATTCCGTCATAATCATACTTTTCTAATCTTTTGCAACTTTCTTCGAGTGGTTCATTCCCAACAATCCACTGCGTCATGCCTATATGATACATATAAACTCTCCTTTCTATCAGCCATTCTTTCTTGCAACTGTATAATTGCGAAGTGCAGTAATACCAAGCGCTAACAAAATAACTGCACCATAAACCATATATTCATAGAATGCATTAATATGGAGCATATTTATTGCAGTCGAAATCATGCTTAATAAAATCACACCAAAAAACGTTCCTACAACACCGCCTTTTCCTCCATTAATAGATGATCCGCCTATTACGACTGCACCAATTGCCTCTGTTTCCATTCCATACCCGGTTGTTGCCTGTGCAGCGCTTATCCGGGATAACATAAGCATACTTGCTACTCCTACGAGAACTCCACTAATCAGGAAAAACTTTAATTTACTGAAATTAATATTTATTCCAGAAATGTAAGCACATCTCTGATTCGTTCCAATCGCATAAACTTCTCTTCCCGTTCTTGTATATTTCAATAATACAAATATACATACAAAACCCAAAAACAAAATTATGTAAATTAACGGAATTACACCAAAAAGTTTTGCGGATGCTAATGTTCTGTATTTTCCATAAAGAGTCTGCATATAACCATTAGTTATTAATAATGCGATACTGTAAAAAATATTTTGTGTAGCTAATGTAACTACAAATGAAGGAGCATTAAATGCTATGGAAACAATTCCATTAAACAACGAACAAATTATACAAATTGCAACTCCAGCTATCGAAGCAATCACTGGATGAATTCCTGCATTCATCATTAATGCCATCGAACACATAGACAATCCAACCATTCTTCCTGTGGAAATATCAAAATGACCTGATATTACTAATACTGTTGCTCCCGCTGAGATAAGTCCCAATCCTGCCGCCTGTCCCAAAATGCTATTAATTGTACTTCGTGTCAAAAATTTGGGATTAATAAAATTTGTCACAATTGCTACTAATATAATAAAAACAAATAATATAAATGATTGTGATGTAACCACTTTTATAATTCTGGATTTCATACTTTGTTGCTTCATTTTGTACCTCCTATTTTACCCCCAAATATTCTCTCATCAAAATCTCCTCATTTACCTCTTTCGTATTTACAACATCTACAAGATGTCCTTCACGCATAATTCCTATTCGATCACTCATTGACAAAAGTTCTGGCATATCCGATGAAATGAGAATAATAAATTTATCCTGCTTTGCCAAATTGACAATATATCCATATATTTCTTCCTTCGCCCCCACATCTACACCTTTAGTTGGCTCATCAAATATATATACTTCCCCCATATCTTCTACACACCTGGCAATAATGGCTTTTTGCTGATTTCCACCAGACAAGCTGAATACTTCTGCATCCATACCTGCAGTTTTTATATTAAATAATTCTATTGCCTTATTTACTCTTTCTTCTTCTTGTAAAAGATGGATCCACTCCCTTCTCTCATTATGCGTAAGCATTATGTTTTCTTTTACAGACCGAATTCCCAAAAGCCCTTCTCCTTTACGGTCTTCGGAAATCATAAAAATACCTTTTTCGATAGCTTCTTTTGGATTTTTTATGCTAACCAATTTCCCATCTATATACAGCTCTCCACCTTTTTTCGTGTCTGCCCCATATAACATGCGAACCAATTCTGTTCGTCCCGCACCAACCAAGCCTCCAAGTCCAAAAATTTCTCCTGATTTTATTTTAAAACTTACATTGTAAACAGTTTTTTCATTTTCATAATTTTTAATCTCTAATGTTCTTTTCCCTGATTGAAAATATTCTCTCTTATAAAAACTTGATGCATCTCTTCCTATCATATCGCGGATCACTTCTTCCGGATTTGTTTCTATTTTTTTTCTTAATGCTGTCTGCTCTCCATCTTTCAAAATCAGAAAAGTATCTCCTACTTCGAAAAGTTCATCAATATAATGCGAAATATATATTATTCCAATTCCTGCATTCGATAATTTTTTTACAAGTTCTAATAATAATTTTGTTTCCTGATCGCCCAATGAAGCCGTAGGTTCATCCAAGATTAAAACACGTGCTTTATTTTTTAATGCTTTTACAATTTGAACGCATTGTTTCTGTGCTGTAGATAACTGTTTTACCAGCATACTTCCTCTTATGTGAGTAAGTTTCAGTTCATCTAACAACTCGTTTGCCTGATCTTCCTGTTTTTTTCCATCTATAAATCCAAATTTTGTTTTTATTTCACTACCCAAAAAAATGTTATCCGCAACGCTGATATTGTCAATCAAATCAATTTCCTGATAAATCGTTGCTATCCCCATGTCTATCACTTGCCTTGGATGGACTTTGTCATAAACTTTTCCAAAATAAATTCGTGTACCGCGATCTGGCGCAATTGCACCAGATATTATTTTGATCAATGTTGATTTTCCTGCCCCATTTTCTCCAACAAGGCAAACCACTTCACCCTTTTTTAGCAACAAATTAACTCCACGTAAAACTTCTACACCAGAATAAGATTTCGCTACATCTTTTAATTCCAACAGTTTTTCCATATGTAACACCCCTCCATAGAGCAACAAGGCTGCTAAGACAGCCTTGTTGCTGATTTTGTATCGCATTATTTTTCAAAAAAATATGCGTAATCTGAAAAACTATCCTTAATAATAGATGACCATGCCTCTTCATTTACTGCCCATGGGATAACTACTGTCGGGTCATCTACTTTATCAGGCGAAACTGCAGCAATAGGGCATGGTACAGATGTATTTTTCTCTGAGCCATTTGCCGCTGCATCAATCGCAACAAATGTTGCTACTGCCCCTTCCAGTCCCGGAGAAGATGCTACCGTAAATTCAAGGCTTCCCGCTTTCATCAAATCAACCCCAACATCTGATCCATTCTCTGCAAATACATGATACTGATCTGCGACTCCCATATCTTCCAGTCTTGTAATAATTGCTGCAGCACAATCTTCATTAATTACACCAATAATGGAGAATTCTGCCCCAGAATTAACCAAATCTTCGATTTCATCTGCAGCAGTCTGAGGATCATACTGTCCGTATCTAACATCCACGCACTCATTTGAGCCTAATTTTTCAGTTTCTTCTTTCAGTCCTTTCTCCAATGTTTGGCATACTACACTATCCATGGTTCCACTAATGAACACATATCCTTCTCCTGGATATGTATCATTCATCCAGTTTGCGTACATTTCTCCCATGCTTGCCCAATCAAAGTCAACCTGTGCAGTAATATCAACGTCATGATTTGACATCACACCACACGCATCAAAGACTACGCATCCAATTCCTGCTTCTGCGCATTTTTCAGCTGCTTTTACACATCCAGCCTCATTCCATGAAAGTATAACAATACTATCTACACCTTCATCTATCAAATAATCAATGTTTGTAAGTTCCTGTTCTGAGTCCCTGTTCGAATTTACAGTAATAATTTCCGCACCAGCTACTTCACTGGCCCATGTAGCCCCTTCCTCAGCTCTCAGATACCAAGTATCTGGTCCAGGTGAAATATATCCAATTTTTACTTCACCAATATCTTTTGCCGATACTGCCGAACCAACTGTGAAAGCTGCTGATATTGCACCTGCAATAATAAGTGTTTTTTTCAATGTACTCATATTTTCCTCCTTTTTGCAACACCCATTGCTTTTTTTATTTTGTGATTTAATTATCACATGGCTTCTGTTTTTCGTCAATCATTTTTTTCATTTTTTTCATGTTTTTTCTGAATTTTTTCTCACTATTTTTGTACTCATTATCAATATTCACAATGTTTTTTGTATTATTTTATTCATTTTCACCAATATTTTTCATTTTTCATTTCATGCGCATGAATTCTTTTCATAATTATGAAAAGAATTCTTGACACAATCAAATATACTATATAGAATATAATTAATAAACTAATAGAAAGTGAACTTTACAAATATGAACAAATCCGATCTTCCATATTCTCAAATATCTGAAATTGCCAACGTTTCGCCTTCAACCGTATCTCGTGCTTTACGTCAACCTCACCTTGTAAAGCATTCCACTCTAAAGAAAATTTACGCTGCCATCAACGAATTAGGCGGCACTCTTCCTGATTCTGTGAGCATGTTGCCAAAGGATAGCCGTATTCTTACAATTGTTCCAATACTAAACAACCCCTTTTATACTGATATTGTCCAAGGTATCCAAGATGCTGCCAGGCAAAATGGATATCAAATGGTTATGATTACAGAAATGCTCTCACAATTCAATATTCAGGAAATTCTGCATCTAATTACCCAATCTGATATATCCGGAGTTATCATTATGCAAAAAGTAGATATTCAAATTCTTGAGCAGCTTAAAATGCGTGTTCCTATTGTTCAGTGCAGTGAATATAATAATGATGCTGGTGTTTCTTACGTCACCATTGATAATTACGATGCCACTCAGAAGCTTATACGTTATCTTCTTTCAACTGGTTGTCGGGATATTGCATTAATTAACTATGATAAAAAACGTTTTGGGTTTGCTGATTTGCGTTTTCAAGGATACTTGGATTCTTTATCGTATTACAATCTTTCACCAGATCCAGCTCATATTGTATATGTTCCTGACGGTAAATTTTCAACAACCGTCTCCTCCGTTTCAGCGATGCTGAAAATTTCCAGAAAACCAGATGCTATTTTTTGCGTTTCAGACATTATGGCTGCCGCAGCTCTTCGAGCATGTGTACTGGAAGGTTTTCAGATACCACGTGATATTTTGATTGCAGGTTTTGATAATATTGATATCTCTGTAATGACAACGCCCAATATCACTACTATTAATCAGCCACGATATGATATGGGATTCATGGCTTGCACGCAATTAATCTCTTTAATTAGTAATCCCCAAAAAGAAGCTCAACAATTTATTTTAGATACAGAGTTAATCATCCGTGAGTCTACTACATATTAGTTCCTATAAAAAAGATTGACGCAAAATCACCCAAACAGGTGATTGAGCAGTACTTTCTGCTTTTTAGAAAAAAATCGGAAGAGAATCTACATACATTGATTCTCTTCCAATTTTTTGAACTTTTATAAAGTCTTCATTTTTATTGTAATTCCAGGCTAATTTCATTTTAAACAAATGGGTGCATGTTCGTGCACTTTGCATTTTGGTATGTGGTTTATTCTTGGCTATTATGCTTTAGTTTAGCATATTTGCTTTTCTATTTCTATCTGAAAGACTCATCTTTTACAACCGATTCCATAGCTTATTTTGCCCGAAACACATCCATGCCATACAGATCGCTGCTGTGATCAATGAACGCCGGAAACAGAAAACCACATTCGGCATCTCCCGGTTCGTAATCTCCTGATACCGGACAGATGGCACAGATCAGGAAATTATACACTTCCTCTGAATCCCACAGGCTTTCTTTGTCCTTTGCCTTTACCGGCACATCGTAGCTTCCATAAAACATATAGATAGCATAATTCCCAGATGAGGAATACTGATCTGCTACGAATTCATAAAAGGATTCCAACAGAGCATCGTTTTTTAATTCACAGTTGCGCAGCTCCATCAGCACACTCCAGATATTCCCCGGTTTTTTTGCTTCTTCTGAAAAATGGTATAATTTTAATTCTTCGTTTGTCTCTGAAAAAGGAATTGCTTTGGCAATCTTCAGGTTCTTTTCCTGATCTGGCAATGACAGCTTCTGAAAATGAATATTGAAGGTTCCGTCAATAAATCCATCTGCATCCAGATAAGCACCTGCTATTCTGTGAAAGCAGTTGCGCTTCACGGTCATTCGTCTGGTCAGCTCTAGCATATCTCCTCGGTCAATTTTCTGCATCTCTCTTCCTCCAGCATTTCAGATACAAGGCCAGAAAACTCCGTCCCCAATGGCTTATAGATCCCTAAACAGTTCAAAATGTTTTGTCAGCCATTCTCCCATCCAGCTGATGACCGGTCCAAGCATGAGTACCATCAGTACGGTAACTGCTCCCGGTGTCTCTCCCAGCACCCATCCGATCAATGTCACAATCAGATCGAATGCGATTCGAATAGTTTGAAAAGACACATTCGGCAGTCTTACAGAAATCAGATATGGGATGGCATCATAAGGTGCTGTTCCCATGTCCACATCCATATAAAGTGCTGCGGATAATACAAACAGAATGATCGACGGAATTAATATTCCAATCCGTACACTCCATAACTGAAATATCTCCATCGGCAGAATCTGGTTCCACAGCCAGGTACAGAAATCTATCGTATAGCCTATTAAAAACATATTAAACAAGGAACCGAATCCAAAGTTTCTTGCACCAAAGATCAGTACAATAATCAAAAGAATCATATTCATCAGTGCCTGCCAGTTTCCCAGGCTCATATGCAGTCTGGCTGCAACAGCACGGTTCAGCAGCGTACATGGGTCAGTTCCCAGATTTACCTGTATCAGAAAAGATAATGTCACACCCATACTCAGAACAGCCAGCAAAGCAATTAAAAGTCTTGGCCAGAAGTTCTTCTTTCCAATAAATCCACTCAGTAAATTTTTCATAGTTTTCCTCTTTTCCTATATTACTCCATACAGTATCTTTACTGTACATTCCATTGGCGCTCATTTTTGCATGAAACAGATATCTGCTCCATTATTATTCTTCGATCAGATTATATATATCCGAAGAGATTCCTGCAATGTTATTCTGCGCCGCTCCCACATCAGACAGATTTTCTGACATAATACATAGAATATAAGGTGTATCTGCAAATACAATCGCCGCATCATTCTCTACTGTATCCAGTTCGCCTGTTTTATTGGCGCTTTCCACACCATCCGGCAGTCCTGCAGGGATCTTGTGGGTACGCTGCTGATTCTTCAAAAAGCCCAGCATCTCCTCTGCATGCGGAAGTTCGTTCTTGTATACTTTCCGCAGGAATTCTGCACAGTCACTGACCGAAGTCAGATTATCTCCTTTGTCAGCCGGAGCCAGCAGCATCCGCCCCATGGCAGTGCTCTCATAATTGTTGGACGCACAGTATTCATTCACTGCCCCACGGCCTGTAGCATCGTCCCCGTCTCCCAGATAGTTCGTCAGGGTATTGGCTGCCATGTTGTCACTGACGGTAATCATATCAGATAAGAGACTTTGTATCTGATCCTCACCGTAAGTTACTGTCAGGCTGTCGTACCGGTCATATACCGCGCCCATAATAAACAGCTTAATCAGACTGGCCGCCTGCATGGACTGATTGTTCACCGTGCAGCTGTCTTCTGTATCCAGATTCACGACTGCTGCCGACCAGGTCTCTCCGGCTCCGGCACGGACTGCCAGATCCTCTGCCAGTTCGTTTTCAATTCTGTCCATATCAGAAGAAGAGAAATAAGCATCTATCCCGTTGGCAATTCCCTCTGCCATCACTGGCTGAAAGTTCTCATCTGCCATTAACAGGTCATCATTTTGATTGCTCATAAATCCCATCTCCAGAATGGTAACCGGTATGGTGCTCCAGTTGATACCAGACATATTATCGTAATACTGCACTCCGTCATCTGCGATCCCTGTACTTTCACAATAGGCCTTTAAGATATCTTCTCCCAGTTCATAACATTCATCATACATATAGCCCACATAAGGATTACTCTGGGACGGCACCATGGCCAGCGCCCCGTTCACAGAAGTATCCTCACTTCCGTTGGCATGAATCCGGACCAAAATATCGGCGCCTTCCGCTGCTGCCAGTTCTGCCCGCTCCTTGTTGCTGATGGCTGTATCGTTGTCTTCTCTGGTCATTACTACTTCATAGCCACGATCCTCTAACTCATCTCTTAATAAAAGAGATACCTGCAGATTTAATTCATATTCATTTAGACCGCTGAACTTTCCGGTGGTTCCGGTCGTGGCCTTCGCCTTCGTCTCGGATGATCCCGGCGCCGATGGTTCCTGAGCACTCATATCCACCCAGCTTCCCTGATGTCCCGGATCAATAGCCACTTTCCAGCCATTTTGCTTCTCCGTCACGGACTCTGTACTCTTTTCTATATCTCCAGATATCTTTGATGCATCCTCGTCTGCTCTGGTCTTATCTAGCTCTGTCGCAGAAGCACTGCCACTTCCGATTCCGATCAACTGCTTTGTTCCTCCGCCTGCTGCCAGAACATTGCTTCCAGTCGCTGCGCTCAAGAGGCAGAACGCCGCTGTTACTGCATATATGTTTCTTTTCATCATAGCAAATTCCTCCGTATTCTGTCTCTTCTCCCGTTTAGTTCATGTCCTTTCACGTTCTATAACGCTCTGGATAAAATTTGCTGCCGTCCACTCTTCTATGCCCGGCAGCCATTTTCTCTTACCGATAATTATATCTTCCCGCTGCTCTTTCCAGATGATACTGCATGGCCTCCGCTGCACCCTTTCCGTCATGCTGCAGAATGCAGTCATAGATCTGACTGTGTTCTTCTTCACTTTCCTTTAGCTGCTGTGCATTGACCATACCACTTCCGCTGACATGCTTCATCAGGCTGCTGATGGTCTGCATCATGCTCAGAATCACTGTATTCCGGGAACATCTGGCAATCCCCTGATGGAACTCCAGGTCTGTCTCCAGAAATGCCTTGTAATCCTGTTCTGCGTAGGCACGGTTCATCTTCGCATCTACCGCTTTTAAGTTTTCCAGTGCTTCTGCGTCCGTGCACTCTGCCGCCAGCTCCGCTGCCTTTACTTCCAGGAGATTTCGCACCGTCAGGATGTTCTCCACCTGTTTTCCGTTCAAAAACAGGGACCAGGATAATGGGATAATAAAAAAGTTCGTCTCATCGTTGCTGATATAAGTGCCCTGTCCCGGACGGATATCGATCATCCCCAGCACATCCAGTACCTTTAAAGCCTCCCGGATCGCTGAACGCCCCACGCCCAGCTTCACCGCAAGCACACGGTCAGATTCGATCTGATCTCCTTTTTTCAGCTTATGATCAAAGATCTGATCTGCAAAATACATGGTCAGACGATACAGGAGCTGGTTAATATTTCCTTTTCGCATGCCGTTTTCCTGAATCTGTCTGGTACGCTCCTGACTCGGCAGAAGCATATCGATCTTCTCTGCAAACTCTGTGGATTCCATGGAAAAAATCATAGAATTGACAGATAACTGATCTGCCACCATCAGTACCACGTCATTGAGTCTTACGCCTCCTCTGGATTCCAGATTAGAATAAGTGGCAATGCTCATCTTCGCTGTTCCGTCCGGTTCACTTAAAAAACGCTCTATAAATTCCTTCTGTGTCAGTCCAAGATACCGTCTTAAATATCTCAGATTATTTTTTTTGTGGCTCGAATTTAAATTTGTCGATTCCATATACTTTCTTTCACATCCGTTCAGTACCTTCGCAGACACCACAGGCTCTGAACAGTTACCCTCTCTCTATTTTCTATACATCCGGTCAATAAGATACACTTTCACCGGTGAATATAACATAGCTGCTACAATCATCAGGAATCCCACCGTGCACAGTCCGTTTCCATCAGACTGCAGTCCTGTTACAATCAGTACAAATGCCACTGCAATCACCAGAAATGCAATGGTCAGATGTCCTGCTTTTGTCTGAAAAAATCCATTTTGTTCCATAGTTTTTCCCCCCTAAATAATCGTAAGCAGGTACCCTATTATACCGATAATCGCAGTACCCGTCAATGTAATCGGCATGATCTTCCTGATGACTTCGCCTTCCTGTCCAAGAATATTAGCTGTAGTGGTTCCCAAAATGATTTTACTCGGTGCAATCGTACTTCCCACTGCGCCTCCGGCTGACTGGGCGCCCAGTACTACCGATGCATTCACATTCAGCAAATTTGCCGTAGTTGCCTGAAAGCCGCCAAACAAAATGTTGGAACTCATGTTACTTCCTGTCATAAAGGTTCCAAGAAGACCTATAAATGGTGCCAGCAGTACATATACTCCTCCCAGTACACTTGCAATACCGTTGGCAAGCACAATGGTCTGTCCGGTTCCGTCCATGACCTTTGACATCATAACCAGACCAATGACGGAAATGCCGGACGGCATGGTCATAGAAATAGCATTTACAAATACTTTTTTCACGCCGCCTTTTTTGATCCACCCCTTTTTTCGATAGTATACCAGACCGATCACCGCAGATAAAAACAGGAACATGCCTGCATGGGTGAAGGGCCGGATCGGTGAGTAGCAGTCAGATGCTGCATTCACTCTTCCATAGCCGGTGACAGTCTCCGGAAACGGCAGCCCCAGTGCCACCTGATTCAAAACATTGTTCAATGGCTTAATCAGCAGTACTGCAAGTGTAATCACCGACAGCAGAATATACGGCACAAATGCCTGCAACAGTGTCATATCTGTGGACACCTGGCTGTTTTCTTTTTCCGTATGCTGACGGTTCATAATCGGGCTGTCTTCCACACACCATTCTTCTCCGTAAAATCTGGTCCGTCCCAGGAATAAAATTGCAATCAGTGAGACGCAGGCCGGCACAAAACAGGACAGCGTGGTATTGATCTGACTGAGAAGAAGTTCTCCACCACCCTGAATTGCAGACAGTAGCAAAATTGCCGGAAAGCCTTTTTTGATGGCTTTGCCTTTTCCATAGAACCAGCAGACTGCAAATCCGCTGACTGCATTCCAGAACCAGATGAAGGCGGCTGTCCAAAACGCCGTCATCAGGTAGACACCAGTTCCCTGCGTCAGGCCCGCTGACATGGCAAGGGCATCCCATGCTGCTGCCAGTGTTCCGTAGGTATTTCCCCAGGACTCTCCAAACAGAGGAAGGACTACGGCCCACAGTGGATTGACTCCTATTCCGATCAGCAGAGGCGCACCTACCGCATCTGGAACACCAAATCCGGTGATTCCCTGTAAAAAGCTGGTAAATACATATCCGATTGCCAGTACCAGAAGCAGTTCGTTTGGCAGAAACTTCTTCAGTCCGTTTCGAATCACCTGATAGGCATTGGCCTCATTTCCCACCTGGTACAGCAAAACGGCAGTCCAGATGATAATCAGAATCACCAGCGCACTCCAGAATCCCTTGGCGCTCTCCGCTGCCAAAAGCCGCACATCTGCTTTATAAAAGCAAAGCCCTGTTACAATCGCAATCATCAATCCCAGCGGAGCCGCTTCTGTGGCTCCCCACTTGAACTTCAACATCAAAATCAGCAAAACAATGATCGGCAAAAATGCCATCAGCCACATAAATGGTGTTACCGGTATGTTCATAATTTCTCCTTTTCTTTTGCAAAAATGCTCCGGAGCTCTGCTCTTGCCGCAAAACCCCGGAGTCTTTTTCTTTCTCAAATCCATCAGGAATGTATCATAGTTCCTGTTTTTCCTGCAATTCCCTCTGCCGCTTTATCCAGCAGAGTAATCAGGGTACTTCTTCCTTCCCCGGATCTGGCAAAGCGTACCGCCGCCTCGATCTTCGGAAGCATAGAGCCTTTGGCAAATTCTCCCTGCTCCATGTATTTTTCTGCCTGCTCCACGGTCAGATCCGAAAGCCACTGCTGGTCTTCCTTTCCAAAATGGATAGCAACCTTTTCTATCGCCGTCAGAATCACCAGATAATCTGCATCCAGCTTCTCTGCCAGCAGGCTGCTGGCATTGTCTTTATCAATAACTGCATTAACGCCCTCCAGACGACCATTTCTGGATACCACCGGAATTCCCCCGCCGCCACAGGTGATAACGATATGTCCTGCCTGTACCAGCGTCCGGATCGTCTCCAGCTCCCGGATCCGTTTTGGCATCGGGGATGGCACCACAATGCGGTAACCCCTGCCTGCATCTTCCATGCAGGAAATGCCATGTGCCATATTCTTCTCTGCTTCTTCCTTCGTCAGGAAACGGCCGATCGGTTTGGTTGGATTCTGAAATGCAGGATCCTGCTCGTCTACTTCTACCTGTGACAGAATGGTAGATACCTTTCCGTCAATTCCACGGCTGTATAATTCATATTTAATGGCGTTCTGCAAATCGATGCCAATGTATCCCTGGCTCATGGCCACACAGGTCGGCAAAGGCACCTGTTTATAATTTTCGTGCTGCACCACCAGGCTGTCCATGGCATCCTGTATCATGCCAACCTGTGGTCCGTTTCCGTGGGTAATGATAATATCAAGTCCCTGGGAGGCCAGATCCACAATTACTTTTGCAGTCTTTGCTACTGCTTCCTTCTGCTCTTCCACATTTTTGCCCAGGGCGTTTCCGCCCAGAGCAATCACTACTTTTTTCTTTTTCATTGTTTCACACCAGTATTTTTACGCTTCAAACCCCAGTTTCTTCGCATATGCCAGAATTGCTTTTTCAAAGCATTCCATTGGCGGATGAACCGTTCCGGCACCTACCTGTCCGTAGCCTGCGATCTTGTGAGCGATACCGGTATTGATCACCGGAGTAATGCCTTTTTCCACAACCAGTCTGGCATCAATACCCAGGCAGGTTCCCTGGAAATTCCAGGTCGGAATGATAAAGTTCGGATTGTGATCAATGGTGATCTCTGCCATCTCATTGCTGACACGAAGAGCATCTTCGTATCCACCGGCTCCTACGAACCGGGTAACGGCCGGAGCAGCGATCATGGCCATGCCACCCACACCGAAGGTCTCTGTGATAGCGCTGTCACCCATATCCGGGCATCCATCTTCTTCGTCATATCCGGTAAAATACAGCCCCTTCGGGGTATTTACAGGGCCTGTGAACCATTCATCTCCCATACCGGCAATACGGATACCGAATTCCACACCGTTGCGGCACATAGATGTGACGATGGTTCCGTCTGTGATGGTACGTGCACCGTCCATGACGGATTTTGCAGTTGCCATCATAATGTTCAGGAAGAACTGATCCGTATCTGCCAGGAACTTGATCACATCATAGCGATCTTTTTCGGACATATCCAGTCTGGTGATGGTTGGTGCGACCTCTTTCATAAAGGCCAGAGATGCGGCAATGTTTCTCTGATGGAATTCATCTCCCATAGCCACTGCTTTTGCAACCAGAGGATTGACACTTAAACCGCCCAGCTCTGTAATCGCACGATCCAGTGTCGGTCCAAGGACATCTCTCATCCAGCGCAGACGATTGACTACTTCTTCTGAATAAGCACCAAATCTTAATACTTTTCCGATCCCTTCATTCATCGTACAGTAAGCTTCATTGCCGTCTGTCTCATTCTTTACTACAAATACCGGCATATTGGCAGAGGTTATACCTCCCATTGGACCTACTGCATTGCAGTGATGGCATGGAATGAACTTCACTTCCCCGGATTCCAGAAGTGCTCTGGCATCTGCTTCATTATCTGCCCATTCTTCGAAAAGAACAGCGCCTACACAGGATCCTTGTACCGGATCCGGCATATTTTTGTATTCGATTGGCGGACCTGCATGAAGGATCACTTTTCCTTCTGCGATCTGCGGGATCACTTCTTTGGCACGTTTTACATGTTTGATTACCGGCTGGCTGGCTACCACTTTGGCAATGACACGCCTGTTGGCTTCGTCAATACCTTCGTAGTTTCTCAGAAAATTCAGAGTCTTGATCAAACGTACGTCTCCTCCTGCCGGTGGCATCCAGTCATACTGTATTACTTCACAGCCAAAGTCCTCTGCTACTTCTGCAAAACTCTTCAGACCAATGTTGATAATCTTCGGCTTCTGGGAAAGCAGCTGCATCAGTTTCTCGGATGGCTCTGCTTTCTCTGCGATGGCTGTTTTCTTTGTGCGAATCTCTTTTGCCGGTTCTTCAAAGTCCAGTCCAATGGCCTGAATAGCGGTACGAACTGCCAGTTTATTGTTCTCGCAGACGATCACACCAGCGTCTTTTAACTTCTTCACAGCTTCATCATAGCCCTGGAAGTCTTTTCTGGTTCCGCATACGGTCGCTACAAAGAAGACCTTTCTTCCTGCATTTTCCGCCTTTTTCTTCAACTCTTCAATCGTTGGGATCAGCGCTCCTGCCATATCTTCATGAGAGCCGTAACCTAACATAATATCGAACAAAATAGCTCCGGTACTTTCATCGTCTACGGCTTCCTGCATACACTCGATACGTTTTGCCGGGTCAATCATCGGATGTGGTTTGCCTTTGGTATAAGCATCATCTCCCAGGTCAATGACAACATTGCCATTTAACTGCAGCATATATCCCTCGATATCTTCCGGTGGGATCTCACAGTTCATGGCATCCTTGATCAGCATCGCAGCCTCATTGGCCAGTGTTCCTCCAGAATAATATGCCTTGATCGTTTTTTTGTCTTTTGCCTTGTAGAATTCGGAACTGTCCACATCTGCTGTGGCCTCCGGGATCTCCTCGCCTCTTACCAGGCTGACTGCCAGACGGGCAGTCTCATCCAGCGTATACGTATGATAAAAGTTCTCTTCATGGTATTCTGGTTTTTCACCCAGGAACAGGGTGATCACCGGTTTGCTGAAATTGCTCAGACGATCTGAGATCTTTTCTCTGACTTCTTTTGCAGGTGGCTTGGAAATAACGATCAGTACCTTTACGGTATCATCTTTTTCCATGGCATCAATCATATCCATCATCGTGATACCACCTACTGCTGTGGATAAGTCTCTTCCGCCGGTTCCGATGGCATTGTTCACGCCTTCGCCCAGACGGTCGATGATCGTGGTCAGTTCCTGAATTCCGGTTCCGGATGCTCCGATGATACCGATGGAACCTGGTGCTACTTTGTTGGTAAATGCGATCGGCACACTCTGGATGATTCCGGTACCGCAGTCCGGCCCCATCACAGAAAGTCCCTTTTCATGCGCCTTTTTCTTCAGCGCCACTTCATCTTCCAGACTTACATTATCACTAAACATAAAGACATTCATGCCTTCATCCAGTGCACGGTCTGCTTCCAGCGCTGCGTACATGCCCGGAATGGAGATCACTGCCAGATTGGCATCCGGGAGCTTATCCAGAGCCTTATCCCAGGACTTTACACTTTCTTCTTGTTTACCTGCGCTGACCGTTGACTGCTTTTTAAAAAATTCTTCTGCTGTTTCCATAATCTGATCCAGAAGACTGTCGTCCTCTACATCAGCTACTACCACCATATCATTGGCCGTTGCTTCCATCAGTTCCTGTGTATCTAGTCCGCTCTGCCTGAAAATATCTTTATTTGCCGGTGTTGCCATCATGATGGATGCCTTCTTTACGCCTTCCAGTGCGGAAATCTGGTTGGTCAAAAGCATCAGAACAACGGAATCATGATAACTGCCTTTTTTCACAATTGTCTTTAACATGAACATTCCTCCTGTTGTGGTCAGCCACTTTTTACTATCTCTATTATGGCAAGAAGCAGGCTGTTTTTCAATAGATTTTTAAATTAATTTTTGAATATCTGTGATGCATGATTGAAATGAATCTCCTGTTATGCTAAGATCCAATGGGAACAATAATGGACTTAACACGAGGAGTTTAGATTATGTATACTATGAATACGATTTCGATAAAGGGCAGATTCTGTGAGAAATCTGCCACGATATACAAGAACCCGGACGCAACCTCAAGAGCCTGTATTCTCTACTTTCACGGTGGCGGTCTGCTCTATGGATCTCGGTGTGATCTTCCGGAAGCACATCTGGAACAGTTCACATCTGAGGGTTTTCCGGTGATTGCCTTTGACTATCCACTGGCACCTGCCTGCGATGTGAAAGCGATCCTGCAGGATGTGACAGATTCTGTAAATCTCTATCTGACTGAGCCAGATCTGTTCCAGATAACTGCGCCGGGGGCTGATCCCCTGCCTTATGTGCTCCTGGGGCGTTCCAGTGGCGCTTATCTGACGCTTCTGGCTGCTGCCAGCATGGGAAAACATGATTTTCCCATACCAGATGATATGCCTGTATTAAAAAAAGCACCTGTCGGTGTCCTCTCTTATTATGGATATGGTTTTCTGGAAGATCTCTGGTATGAAAATCCAAGTCACTATTACCAGACGCTTCCGACGGTGTCCGAAGCGATTCTGGACTCTCTACCATCTGAGCCACATACAGAAGGACCACTGGATACCCACTATTCTGCCTATGTTTATGCAAGGCAGTCCGGAAAATGGAAGTCTCTTTTCTACCATGATCGGGAAAAATACTTTTTATTATACTATTCTCTGCGTCTGTGCAGCGAACTGCCATGTCCTGTTTTCTGCGCACACAGCACCGGAGATACCGATGTGCCATTTACAGAATTCCAGAAACTGACGGAAAAATATCACGCAAAGCGTTTTATTGCCTCCGGCAGTCAACACGACTTTGACCGGGACACCAGCAGTGCCCAGACAAAAGAACTGCTGAAAGAAACAATTATATTTTTACATACTCTGATATAAGGACGGTATCCAGCCATGAATTTCATTCCATTTTTGATTATCTGCCCGCTTACTTTTCTTGCCGGTCTGGTGGATTCTATTGCCGGAGGCGGCGGTCTGATTTCTCTTCCGGCCTTTTTGCTCGCAGGTCTTCCGCCTCACAACGCACTGGCCACAAATAAACTTTCTTCTTCCATTGGCACGACTGCATCCACTGTGCGCTACTGCAAACATGGATATTTCGACAGGCTGATTGCTATTCCTGGTATTCTCTGTGCATTAGCCGGTTCCACCTGTGGATCCCATCTGGTGCTGCTGACCAGTGATGTCATTCTGAAAAAAATCATGTTAGTGGTTCTTCCTGTCGTGGCTGTCTGTGTGCTGACTGACAAAAAGGAGATCCGGCACGATACTTCATTTTCCCTGAGAAAACGCATGGCAATTGTCTCTGTCTGTGCCTTTCTTATCGGCATATACGATGGTTTCTATGGTCCCGGAACCGGCACTTTTCTTCTTCTTTCATTGACCAGACTCGCTCACATGGACATACGAACTGCATCCGGAAATGTAAAACTGATCAATTTATCTTCCAATATCGCCGCTCTGTTTACGTTTTTATGCAGCGGATATATTCTATATGCCCCAGGTCTCGCCGGTGCAGCATTCTGTCTTGCCGGACATTACATAGGCAGTGGTATGGTCATGAAAAACGGGACGAAAATTGTTCGTCCCATTATCATTGTTGTCTTGATTTTACTATTTATCAAAGTTATCTCCGGGAATTAAATCTGTCCGGAGATTTTTACACTTTCCATAGACCCCGGAAAGCCGGAAACTTGCGTCCCCAATGGCTTAGATTTTCTGGATCAGCTCATATAATACCTGTATTGCCTTGGAGAATGCCTCATATTCGGTGTGTTCTACCGGGCAGTGACTTCTTCCTTCTTTACTTGGCACAAAAATCATGACCGTATCGATAGACTGTCCGATGGCCAGTGCATCATGTCCGGCACCACTTGGCATTCTCTTATAGGAATACCCCAGATCCTTGCAGCTTCCTTCCATGATATCCAGCATAGGTGCACTTAACTGTACCGGTGTAATCGTCAGCTTACGGTCTACGCTATAGGTAGCCCCTGTTGCCTGTGTCTCTTTGTCCAGCTCAGCCATGATCTGAGATGCGATCTTGTCGATGATCTCATTTTCTGTGGAACGGATATCGATGCTGAAATCTACCGACTGCGCCACTACATTCATAGCACTGGGTGTTACCTTCATATAGCCTACGGTAGCGACTGTACCAGGCTTTTCTGCTCTTGCCATATCACCAATCTTGCTGATGACTTTCGTTGCGATATCTACTGCATCCTGACGCATATCCATCGGGGTAGTTCCTGCATGATCGGAACGTCCGTTTACCGTGATCATGTATCTCTGAATTCCAACGATACAGTCTACCAGCCCCAGTTCAATTCCTGTTGCGTCCAGAACCGGTCCCTGCTCGATATGAAGTTCAATAAAATGTCCAATCGATCCCTCCGGCCATGCCGCATTAACCAGTTCTTCCGGAACCAGTCCATAAGACTTCATGGAATCATATACAGAAATATCGTCTTTATCGGTAAAATGTTTACATTCTTCTATGGTCATCTGACCCAGCATACACTTGGAGCCAAAGTATCCGGTTCCAAAACGACAACCCTCTTCGTCCATAAATGCAGCTACCACAAAATCACATTCCAGATTCTTACCTTCTTCATGAAGGAGTCTTGCCAGTTCTACTGCACAGATCACGCCGGCGATTCCGTCATAATCTCCTCCATTATATACTGAATCATAATGGGATCCGGCCATGATACATGGAAGACTTCTGTCTTTTCCAGGAAGTACACCAAATATATTTCCCACGCAGTCCTCTCTCACTTCCAGTCCGGCTTCTTTCATGATCTTTTTCAGATATTCCGCTGCATCTCTGGTCTCTCTGGTAAATGGCATTCTGGTGCAGCCATTTCCAGGTGTTGCAGTAAATGTTTTCAGGAAATCCAGGTCATCTGCGATCTCTGTTGTTATTTTCTTTAAATCCATGTGCTTTCTCCTTATTATTCAGCGAAAGCAAATCTACATTGCCTATAGATTTGCTTTGCCATAATCTCTCTTATTGATTTTCGTAAGAAACTTTCTTCTTCTCATCGTATACATCTTTATCAAAAACACCACATACCTTTGATACGATCATACCAACCATAACGTCCACATCTACGTTCATCAATGTACGGAACATACCGGAGAACCAGTCGATACCGATCAGAATAGCGACTGCTTCTGTAGGCAGTCCCATAGTTGCTGCAAAAAATGTATAAGTAACTACCATTCCACCAGGAACTACGATCGTTCCCATGCACATCAGGCAGGCCAGAAGAATGGTCATGGCAAACTGTCCCATAGTGAAAGTCATGCCGGTCGCCTGGCTCATAAAGAGCATAGCCAGTACATAACACTGCACTGCACCACAACTGTTCATAGACATGGTGATCGGTCCTACAAAATCTGACACCTTACGATCTACACCAAACTTGGTTACCATATCTTCCATCTTGGTTGGAAGGCAGATTGCAGATGATGTGGTAGTGACCGCCATCATAGACATCTTAGAGTATTTCTTTGGCATTTTTGCAGGGCTGACACCACAGAATGCTGCGGTAAAAGGGCCATAGATGATAAACTGGATCACATCACCAATCAGCAGACACCCCAGGAACTTTAACATAGGAAGGACAACTGTAAATCCTGTACCACCAGCCACATCCGCCAGCAGACAGAAGATACCGATTGGTGCAAGGTTCATAACAATCTTGATGATGTTCATGATGACACCATTAATCGCTTTGATCAGATCCATCACAATATCATTACCGCTTGTTCTGCCATAAGATCCGGCACATACACCGAAGAAAATAGAGAACAGAATACAAGGTACCATGTCACCATTCGCCATAGCACTGAAAATGTTCGTTGGCACAAAGTTGGTCAATGTCTCCGTAATGCTGGCCGATGCCACTTCCACGGCAGCAGCTTCTGTACCGATGGCTACACCTACACCTGGTTTAACAATCAGTCCAAGAGCAAGTCCTAAGCCTGCGGAAATCAGAGTAAATACAATAATACAGATAAAAGTTACCAGACCCATCTTACCGGCGCCTTTTCCTTCAATTCCCCCAATCGCAGCTGCTACCGATGTCATAACCAGACATACGACAGACATCTGAATCAGACGGATAAAAATGGTACCAATAAATTTCAGATTAGATGCCCACGGCCCTACGATAGAACCAAATATGATTCCAGCCAGTGTAGCAATGATAATCCATGTTGTAAGTGACAGTTTCTTCGTCTTCATATTCTCTCCTCCTGCTTGTGTTACACATTACACTATATCATTACAGGTTCCAGGGTCATGTACTCATCTCTGTGCAAGCACAGATGTGTACCGGCCTTTGCCCACTGTAATTATACATAAAAAAATGGTAACCTCCGGTTCTCACCCTGCAGAAATGGTGTTCTCATTTCTGCTGTGCTGTCCGGGTCTTCTTCGTCCCGCCAGACACGTTTGTTGAAATCTTCAGTTACCTTTTTGTGTTCCATGTGTTTTTCTAATGGACATTATATAATAAAAATTTTATAAAAACAACCAGAATTTAATCGTTATTTATTTATCAAAATATTGAGTTTTCCTTTATTTATGCAAGCTGTCAGATTTATAAATTAATCAGTCCAGTAAAATTCATTAAAATTGGAATTTTTCTTTCCATCCTTCCCCCTGTCTGCTATGATAGAAGTCAGGACTGGCTTCTTTCTTTTACAGCAGAATCCAGATTTTTATTTCAGACAGGCAGGACAACACTATGCAACTCAGGATCTTACAGGCCTCCACTTTTGCACTTGACAATTTAAAAAAAGCCTCTGTGCCCACCGTTCACTCGGTTTATCACAAAGCCGTAAATCTGAGAACCGGCGATCAGATGCTGACACTTCAGCCAAGGGCTTCCGTCCTTTCCCCTGTCAGTCTGATTACCGATTATACGGAAGAGATGCTGGCTGACCTCACTTTTATGGTCGGCCAACAACTGACTTTCCATCTAAATACCAGTCATACCTGCTGCCAGGATCTGTTTTTACCTCTTTCTGGCTCAGAGACAGTGCAGTCTTCTTTGCATCTCTCCAGACTGGATACCAAAATCCGTGAGGCTATTGCCATGGCAGGTTCTTCCCCGCTTCCAGCTCATATGCGTGGAATGGAATTGATCCTGAATCAGCCAGAGTTGCTCGAAAACTCCCTCTATATGCGCGCTGCCAGTCAGTATCTGACACAGTTTATCCAGATTCTCCAGGCATCTGAGGACTTTTACGAAATGGCCGACTGCCTGTGTCATCTGATTGGGCTGGGGATTGGTCTGACTCCAAGCGGTGATGACTTTCTATGCGGTTTTCTTGCCGGGCTGAGACTGTCAGATGGAAGTTCTGTATTTCTGCCATTTCTGGAGCAGCATATTCTGCATACCCTGGATCGCACCAACGAAATCAGTGCTACATTTTTACGCTGTGCAGTGCTTGGACAATTCAGTGCTCCAGTGCATCTCCTGACTGATCCTGATGTAACAGCCAGACAGATCTATCTGGCCTTTTCCAGCATCGGTCATTCTTCCGGTATCGATACACTGTGCGGAATCTATATGGCACTGACAGCTTTGACTCCTTTTGTCTGTACCAATTCTCCATGATCAAATACCAGAATACGATCAACAGAATGCAAGGTTGAGACACGATGTGCCACAATATTTACTAATTTATAGCTCAAAAAGGCCACTTTTCGTATTTTTGAAAAGTGGCCTCCTTTTTATATATATTCCATTTATATATATGTTTACACCTTAAACCGATATCCAACACCCCAGATTGTCTCTATATACTGAGGCTTGGCTGTGTCAAATTCGATCTTTTCACGAATCTTCTTGATATGCACCGTAACCGTTGCAATGTCTCCGATGGACTCCATATCCCAGATCTCACGGAACAGTTCTTCCTTGGTATATACATGATTCGGGTTCTCTGCAAGGAAGGTCAACAGGTCGAATTCCTTCGTTGTAAAGTTCTTCTCCTCCCCGTTGATCCAGACTCTTCTGGCAGTCTTATCAATCTTAATTCCACGAATCTCTACGATATCATTCTCCTTCACATTGGAATTCACCAGACGTTCATAACGGGCCAGATGAGCTTTTACTCTGGCTACCAGTTCACTTGGGCTGAATGGCTTTGTCATATAGTCATCCGCACCCATGCCAAGGCCACGAATC
Organism: Muricoprocola aceti; assembly: GCF_025567005.1. Classification (NCBI taxonomy): domain Bacteria; kingdom Bacillati; phylum Bacillota; class Clostridia; order Lachnospirales; family Lachnospiraceae; genus Muricoprocola; species Muricoprocola aceti. The sequence goes on along the minus strand of NZ_JAOQKE010000007.1, from coordinate 31,994 downwards.
TTATCAATATCATCCTTCTTGGCCGATACCATGAGGATCGGAATATTCTTTTCTTCTCTGACCTTTTTACAGATCTCAAATCCGTCCACGCCAGGAAGCATCAGATCCAGAATCAACAGATCGTATTTCTCAGCAAGGACTCTTTCCAGTCCCGCCTTTCCATCTTTCTCTGTCTCAACCTCAAAACCGCTGAGTTCCAGATAGTCTTTCTCCAGTTCTGCAATACTTTCTTCATCTTCTACAATTAAAATCTTACTCATCAGAGCAGCACCTCCTGATATTTTCTTAATACGAAGTACATCACGGTTCCTTTGCCCAGTGTACTGCTGGCCCAGATCTTTCCGCCATGGTCTTCAATAATCTTTTTGACAATAGACAATCCGATTCCGCTTCCACCGGCCGAATGCCTGGAGGCATCCGCACGGTAGAAACGCTCAAAGATATTCGGAAGTTCCTTCGTTCCGATTCCCCGTCCGTTGTCTTCGATCTCGATCTGTACAAAATCTCCCACATCCTTTACACGGATGTCGATCCTTGGATCACTCTTATCCATATATTTTACAGAATTGCTAACAATATTGTTGATAACACGCTTGATCTGTTCTGCATCTGCAATGACCTCCACGCTGTCATCTACTTCATTCTTATAGGAAAAGGCAAAACCTTTGGATTCCAGCTCGATTCCCATCTCCTCCACACAATCTTCAAAATAATTCTTCACATTAATCTTATTGAATGTATATGGAATACGGTTCGCATCGATCTTGGAATAAAAAGTCAATTCATTAATAAGGCGATCCATATCATTAGTCTTATTATAAATAGTTCGAATATAGCGATCCATCTTCTCTGGCGTATCAGCTACACCATCCATGATCCCTTCCACATAACCCTTGATTGCTGTCAGCGGAGTCTTCAGGTCATGGGAAATGTTGCTGATCAGTTCCTTGCTCTCCTGATCATACTCCAGCTTCTGCTCCGTACTCTCCAGCAGCCGCTTTCTCATCTCTTCAAAATCCCGGCACAGATCACTGATCTCATCCTCTCCGGTGACCTCCATGGTAAAATTCAGATTTCCCTCTGCAATCTTGTGGGTGGCATTACGCAGCTTGTTCAACGGCACGCTAATCCCTGCATAGATCCATAACATCAGTATCGCTGCTGTCACCACCAGAATCACGATGATGATCGTCGCCATATCATATAAAAAGCTGCGGAACTCCGGTACGATTCCCGACGCATAATCGGTCACATCCTCTGACAGGCTCCCTCCATCCGTATCTTCATTATCCTGAACCTGTTCCTGTTCATCCGCATCCATAGAATTCTTCTGTTCCACTTCATATTGTCCCTGATAGATCTGATACTTCTGCGCATACTTCTCAAGTGCCTTAAACTGACGATTCCCTACAGTCAGCATAACCATGCTCATCAACATAATCGGAATAATCAGTATCGCCGCAAATGCGATAAATAATCTTGTCTTTAACTTCATATAAAAAACTCCCTTACGGTATTCCTTATTCAGTATACCATAAAGGAGTTTTGAATTCATCTAAACAAAGATGGTGTTTTCTAAATTTTCTGTGAACTATTACAGATATTTTTTCAGATCTTCTACTTTATCCAGTTTTTCCCATGGGAGATCCAGATCCAGTCTTCCAAAATGTCCGTACGCTGCTGTCTGCTTGTAGATTGGACGGCGCAGATCAAGCATCTTGATGATTCCAGCCGGGCGAAGATCGAATTTCTCACGTACAATCTCGGTGATTCTCTCATCAGAAAGTTTACCTGTTCCAAATGTATCTACCATAACAGATGTTGGCTGTGCTACACCGATGGCATAGGAAAGCTGAACTTCACATTTATCTGCCAGACCTGCTGCAACCACATTCTTTGCAGCATAACGTGCTGCATAAGCTGCTGAACGGTCTACCTTTGTACAGTCTTTTCCGGAGAATGCTCCGCCGCCGTGTCTTGCATATCCACCATAAGTGTCTACGATAATCTTACGTCCGGTCAGTCCGCTGTCTCCGTGAGGTCCACCGATTACAAAGCGTCCGGTCGGATTGATGAAGAACTTGGTATTCTCGTCCACCATTTCCTGTGGCAGAATCTCATCAAAGACATATTTCTTAATGTCTGCATGGATCTGTTCCTGTGTCACATCCGGATCATGCTGTGTGGATAATACTACTGCATCCAGTTTTACCGGTTTGCCATTATCATCATATTCCACTGTTACCTGAGTCTTTCCATCTGGACGAAGATATGACAGTGTACCATTCTTTCTGACTTCAGTCAGACGACGGGACAGCTTATGTGCAAGGGCGATCGGATATGGCATATACTCTTCTGTCTCATTGGTCGCATATCCGAACATCATACCCTGGTCTCCGGCACCAATCGCTTCAATCTCTGTATCAGTCATCTGATTTTCTTTTGCTTCCAGAGCCTTATCTACGCCCATGGCGATATCACTAGACTGCTCGTCAATGGCTGTAATCACACCACAGGTATCTGCATCAAATCCATATTTACCTCTGGTATAACCGATCTCGCGAATCGTATCACGAACGATCTTCTGAATATCCACATATGCTTTTGTGGTGATCTCACCCATAACCAGAACCATACCTGTAGTGGTAGCAGTCTCGCAGGCTACACGGCTCATTGGATCCTGTGCCAGTAATGCATCCAGAATCGCATCTGAGATCGCATCACACATTTTGTCCGGATGTCCTTCTGTAACGGACTCGGATGTAAATAAACGTCTTTCCATCTTTCTTTTCCTCTCGTAAAAATAATTCATTGGTTAATAGTATTTCGTACATCATCCTGTAAATAACTGTACCACATTAGTCCAGTTAATATTAGTATGATGTACTGATCCGGCATTTCCTGCTTTCGAGGAATTCACTTTTCGACATTGGTGCATCAAAAAATGTCCACTCAAATAAGCGGACATTCTATCATATATGACAGTTCATCCTCTTATTGTTCGATTGCTCGCTCAGGTTGGCACCTTCCGTTGTGCGGGGTTGCCGTGGTTTCTCAGGTCCTCTGTACCTCCACCACTCTGAATAAGAGAAATACCGTATCTATTCAGTCCCCATACAAGATAATAGAACCTGAATAGCTACAACATACTTTATGCTGTTTTCTGTGTGACATCTGTATCACACGCATATATAAAGATATACCCAGATTTCTCTTTCGTCAAGAGTAATCTGGGCATTTTATAGTTTTTTTATAATACAAGTTGGTAAATCATCCAACTCTCAGTTTGAACTTCTGAATCTCTTTTTCACTGGAGACACGCTCGATCTCAGCGCCAAGTCCACGAAGCTTCTGTTCAAAATTTTCATATCCTCGCTGAATGTATACGATATCGTCCACAATGGTGATCCCTTCTGCAGCCAGTCCTGCAATCACAAGAGCTGCTCCTGCACGAAGATCCGGTGCACTGACTCTGGCTCCCATCAGCTTCTCCGTACCATAGATCACTGCCGTATTACCTTCTACCTTAATGTCTGCTCCCATACGAATCAGCTCGTCCACATACTTGAATCGATTCTCAAAGATACTTTCCGTCACAATACTGGTTCCCTTCGCAATCGCCAGTGCCACACCGATCTGTGGTTGCATATCGGTAGGATATCCAGGATATGGCAGGGTCTTCACATTGGTATTATTCAAGCGTTTGGTCGCTACCACACGTACTGCATCATCAAACTCTTCCACCTGGCATCCGATCTCTACCAGCTTCGCCGTTGTGGCTTCCAGATGCTTCGGAATAACATTCTTCACGATGACATCTCCTCTGGTAGCTGCTGCTGCAAACATAAAGGTCCCAGCTTCAATCTGATCCGGAATAATCGAATATTCGGTAGCATGAAGTTTTTCTACACCACGGATACGGATCACATCAGTACCTGCTCCCTTAATATTAGCTCCCATGCTGTTCAGGAAGTTCGCTGCATCAACAACGTGAGGTTCCTTCGCTGCATTCTCGATGATCGTGCGGCCTTCAGCCATAGCCGCTGCCATCATAATATTAATGGTAGCACCAACTGATACGGTATCCAGATAGATATGGCTTCCTCTCAGATGATCAGCCTCTGCAATGATTGCACCATGAGAGATGCGTACCTTGGCCCCCAGCGCCTTGAATCCCTTCAAGTGAAGGTCGATTGGTCTGCTTCCAATATTGCATCCTCCCGGAAGCGGCACCTCTGCCTTCTTATACTTGCCAAGTAATGCACCAAGCAAATAATAGGATGCTCTGATCTTCTTTATATATTCATAGTCAACACTGACGCTTCCGATACCGGATCCGTTAATCAGTGCTGAAGTTCTGCTTACTCTGGTGACACTGGCGCCGATCTCACTGATTGCTTCTAATAACACATTAATGTCCTGTACATCTGGAAGATTCTCGATCCGTACAGTCTCATCTGTCATAATTGCTGCAGCAAGAATACCCAATGCCGCGTTCTTCGCACCGCCGATCTCTACTTCACCGGCAAGCGGATTTCCGCCTTTGATTATATACTGCTCCATTTGACACCTCTGAATTATATTTATACTCTTCCCATTTTCAGGTTACTTGATATTCTCGAAGCGGCTTTTTCCCCTGTCCGCTTCTACCCCTTATAAAAATATCTTTATCTATTATACCACAATCTTAAAATTTGTAAACAAGAATTCATATTTCGCAATAATTGCGACTTTTCTTGCAATTATTTTGCAACACTATCTTGTGCTACTTGTCTTGTTTTCCCTTGTCATCTACCATATATAGTAACCTTTCGCGCAATTTTTACACAAGGTAAAAACAGGATATGCGCAATTTTTTCTATTTTGCACATATCCTGTTTTTGAATTTTTGTTAATATACAATTAAAACTTTTCTTTTGTCCACTTCTGGATCTCTTCATCGGTACCAAACACCTGATGCTGACCGCCCATACTGTGATAGCTTCCTACGTTGTAGTCAATGCCGCTTGTGGCATAATCATAAGTCACAGACTTCCGATCTTTTTCCAGTCTCGGATTCGGCTCCGGAATAGCAGACAGCAGGCTTCTGGTGTATGGATGTACCGGATTGGCGAAGATCTCATCTGTAGTTCCTGTCTCCAGAAGGTGTCCCAGATGCAGTACTCCGATACGGTCGGAAATGTATTTTACCATGGACAGGTCATGGGCGATAAACAGATAGGCCAGCCCTGTCTCTTCCTGAATATCCTTCATCAGATTGACTACCTGCGCCTGAATGGATACATCCAGTGCAGAAATACATTCATCTGCGATGATCAGCTTCGGATTCATAATCAGTGCACGGGCAATTCCCACACGCTGACGCTGTCCACCGGAAAACTGATGCGGATAACGGGCCGCATGTTCCGGTGCCAGTCCTACTTTTGCAAGAATGTTTTTAATGATGGTCTCTCTTTCTTCCTTTGTCTTATACAGATGATGAATATCCAGACCTTCTCCCAGGATATCGCGCACCTTTTTTCTCGGATTCAGAGAGGCCATTGGATCCTGGAAAATCATCTGCATCTGTGTTCTCAACGCCTGGTTATCCGCCCTGGAAAGCTTCCCGCTGATATCTCTTCCATTAAAATGGATCTCTCCTGCAGTTGGATCATACAGGCGGATAATGCTTCGTCCAATGGTGGATTTCCCGGAACCGGATTCTCCTACCAGTCCATAAGTTTCTCCTGGATAAATCTTAAAAGATACATTATCCACAGCTTTCACGGTAAAGGTGTTACTGACTTTGAAATACTGTTTTAAGCCATTGACGGTAAGGATCGGCTCTGCATTATAATTCACTGCCATTTTTCTTTGCCTCCTCCTTCATTCGTTCAATTCGTGCCTTCAGTTCTGCCGGCATCTCCACCTTCGGTGCCCGTTCATCCAGCAGCCAGGTTGCTGCGTAATGAGTATCGGAAACCTGGAACATTGGCGGCTCCAGCTTATCATCAATCTCCAGTGCATAACGGTTACGTGGTGCAAATGCATCTCCCGTCTTTTCATGAAGCAGGTTTGGCGGTGATCCAGGAATGGTATACAGTCTGTGATCATCGGTATTCAGATCCGGCATAGCGGATAACAGGCCCCAGGTATATGGATGTCTCGGGTCATAGAAAATCTCATCAATAGTACCTTTTTCCACAATCTTGCCGGCATACATAACATTAACATAATCTGCTACTTTGGCCACCACTCCCAGATCATGGGTGATGTAAATAACAGAAATGCCGCGTTCATCCTGAATCTTTTTGATCAGCTCGATAATCTTTGCCTGAATGGTTACGTCCAGTGCAGTAGTCGGCTCATCACAAATCAGCAGATCTGGATTGCAGGCCAGAGCAATGGCGATCACCACACGCTGTCTCATACCACCGGACAACTGATGCGGGTAATTTTTCATACGCTTTTCTGCATCAGAAATACCAACTTCTTTTAACAGCTCTACTGCTTTGTCCCAGGCTTCTTTTTTCGGAGTCTTAAAGTGCCAGATCATTCCTTCCATGATCTGTTTTCCGATGGTCATGGTTGGATCCAGACTGGTCATCGGGTCCTGGAATACCATGGCAATCCGTTTTCCGTTGATATGTTTACGAATCCATTTCTTATCTTGGGTCAGGATATCTACCGTCTCTTTGCTGCCATCTGCATGGCTATAGGTAAACTCAATGCTTCCGCTGTCTACAACAGCATTGGAAGCCAGGATTCCCATAGCAGCTTTCATCGTAACAGACTTTCCAGATCCGGACTCACCTACAATCGCTACCGTTTCTCCCTTATACAGATCGATATTCACACCACGAATGGCATGCACCGGTCCGGCTGTTGTCTTAAACGTAATATCCAGGTCATTAATTTTAAGAATCTTTTCTTTCGTTTCTGACATCTACACGCACCTCACATTTCTTTCAGTTTTGGATCCAGTGCTTCACGAAGTCCATCTGCTACCAGGTTAAAGCTCAGCATCAGCAGCGCCATAACGATAACCGGCGGAATGATCTGGAACGGATGCGTGGTAAAACTGTTAAATCCTTCTGAGATCAGTGATCCAAGAGAACACTGCGGTACCGGAATACCAAGACCTACGAAGCTTAAAAATGCTTCTGTGAAGATTGCTGTCGGAATGGAGAACATTACCTGTGTAATGATCGGTCCAATGATATTCGGCAAAATCTGCTTGAAAATAATGAAGAAATGTCCTGCCCCCAGGGTTCTGGAAGCCAGAACGAATTCCTGCTCTTTTAACTTCAGCATTTCTGCACGGGCAATTCGGCTCATACCTACCCATTCTGTAAGCATTAATGCGAAAATAATGGTCAGCATACCTGGTTTTAACACCAGAAGCAGCAGCGTCACAATAACCAGCCGGGGAATACCATTGGCGATCTCCAGAATACGCTGCATGATCATATCGGTTCGTCCACCAAAATAACCCGAGATCAAGCCGTAACTCATACCAATGATCATATCAATCAGGGCTGCAGCCACCGCAATGATCAGAGATACTCTGGCTCCTTCCCAGGTACGGGTCCAGATATCACGGCCAAAATTATCACTTCCGAACCAGTAATACACATCCGTCAGATTATTCTCTGTGTATTTATCAAATTCTTTGGTTCCTGAAGAAGTAGTCATTCTCTCCACGCCATCAAAAATTCCCAGCTTTTCCAGTCCAGGTACACGCGGTGCAAAGTTCTTCTGACTCAGCTCCTGTCCGGAATAGGTATATTCATTCATGCCCGGTCCCACAATAGCCAGCACAGTAATAATAATAATCAAAAATAGTCCTATCCATGCGCTGGTCTTTCGGAAGAATCGGAGCGTTACGTCTTTCCAGAAGCTCTGTGCCGCAAAGTTAGTATCAATGGTGATCTCTCCTGCATTGTCCTTCAGTCGGAAATCAGCGTCTGTCGGAACATATGCATTCTGTGTAGTCTTGATCGTCTGTTCACTCATCACGTTAATCTCCTTTCTTAGCCAGTCGGATTCTCGGGTCAATAACGCCATAGAGAAGGTCTACTACCAGCATAATTGCAATATACATTGCAGAATATATAAAACTCAGGCTGATAACCACGTTGTAATCATTAGACTGAATCGCATTGACCAGAAGACTTCCTACACCTGGAATCGCAAAGATCTTCTCTACGACCAGGGATCCGGTCATCAGGTCTACAATCAGCGGTGCCAGTACCGTTACGATTGGAATCAGGGCATTACGCAGGGCATGACGGAAGATCAATGCCGGACCGGATAAGCCCTTACTTTCTGCCAGAAGCATATAATCACTTCCCAGTACCTCCAGCATCTCACTTCGGGTAAACCGGGCAATGGAAGCCATGGTGAACATGGACAATGAAATACTTGGCAGTACACTGGATCCCATAATATCTTTCTGACTGAATAACATCGGGAACCACTGTAATTTGAAACCAAAGTTATAGCTTAATGCCAGCGCAAATACATAAGAAGGAACTGACACACCAATAACAGAAATGATAGTAGCCAGTGTATCCCAGATCGTATTATGCTTCAGTGCTGCCAGAAGTCCGAGGAGTAATCCAGCGATAGCACCAAGGGCAACTGCCATACCACCGATGCCGATAGAGATCGGAAGACGGGTCTGAATCAGCTGGGAAATCGGCGTATTCTTGGAAATCTTATAACTGACGCCAAAATCTCCCTGCAGCATATTTTTTACATAGTTAAAAAATTGAACAATAATCGGCTTGTCCAGTCCATATTTAGCATACAGTGCAGCTCTCATGTCCTCATTCAGCTTTTCATCATTAAATGGGGAACCTGGCATCAGCTGCATCAGTATAAACAGTATCAGCAAAATGGCCAATAAAGTAAATATGAAGGTCAGCACTCGTTTGATCGTATACTTTTTCACTTTTCTTCTCCTGCTTTATCTTTTTTCCTGTATTACGTCAGATTGCTCACGTAAACGGAAAGCCGTACGAAAGGAAATCATCCCTTCGCGCGGCTTCCATACCTTTTACAAAAAGATATTTTTTATTAAATTAGTCTTCTTTTACAACATTCTTGTATACACGATTCAGTGCTACCGGATGCTGTTCCAGACCTGTTACACTACTGGATATCATCTGTGCATTTGCTGCTGTATACAATGGGAAGATGACTGCATCGTCCATAGCGATCTTTTCCGCTTCATACATCTTAGCCCAACGTCCTTCTGCATCCGTACACAGATCACCAGTTGTACATTCATCGATCATCGCATCGTAATCAGCATTGCTCCACAGACCATAGTTGTTGGAGTTGTCTGTTACCCACATACCAAGGTATGTCATTGGATCTGCATAGTCCGGTCCCCAACGGGTAAGTGCTACTTCAAAGTTACCATCCTGCATATCTTCTACACGCTGTTTCTTAGGCTCTACTACCAGGTTTACGGTTAAGCCAGGAAGTGTAGTCTCCCACTGTTCTTTCAGCACAGTTGCCACCTTCTGTGGTGCATCGTCAGCATCTACGATCATATCCAGTTCGATGCTGTCTGTTCCCAGTTCTTCCAGACCTTTTGCCCAGTATTCAGCTGCTTTTTCCGGATCAGATGCGCATACATCAGAGAACATTTCCTGATCTGCGGAGAAGTCAGATCCGTCAGGCCCTGCTGCGAACTGCATTGGAACCGCTGTGTAAGTAGCAATAGAACCATCTTTTAATACATCATTTGTGATGGCTTCACGATCAATCGCCATCGTCATTGCAAGACGGATATTCAGATTCTGCAGTTCTTCTACCGCTGAGATATTAGGGCTTACATACCAAAGGTAACCAGCACCTGTGGAAGAGAATTCAGGATCATCTTCTACCTGATCAACCTGTTCACCATTTACAATGGTCATATCCAGAGCACCTGTCTGATAGCTCATCAGGGCTGTCTGTGAATCCTGGATTACCTGATAATTAATACCTTCCAGTGAAACAGAATCTGCATTGTAGTAATCTGCATTCTTAGTAAGGTGGAATGCAGTAGCTGCCGGTTCATAGTCATCCATTACAAATGCACCATTGGACAGGATAGTGTCCGGACTGGTTGCAAAAGTATCACCACATTCTGTGAAGAATGCTTCATTTACCGGATAGAATGTCGGGAAATACATCAGGGATGTAAAGTAGCTGACTGGTACATTCAGTTCTACCTTCAGTGTTTTGTCATCCACTGCTGTTACACCAAGTTCGCTCTTATCCATCTCACCTGCGATGATCTCTGCTGCGTTCTTGATCTGTCCGATATCGCTCATCATATAGGAATATTCAGAGGCTACATCCGGATCTACCGCTCTCTGCCATGCAAATACGAAGTCTGCTGCAGTAACCGGTTCTCCGTTGCTCCAGTTTGCATCTTCACGGATATGGAAAGTGTAAACGGTTCCGTCATCAGAAAGGTCATAAGATTCCGCTAATGCTTCTACGGCTTTTCCATCTGCATCCATCTGCATCAGACCATCGGTATAGTCTGCAATCACTTCAAAAGAAGTACCATCTGTTGCGATCTGTGGATCCAGAGATTCTACCGGGGTCTCAACCATGACATTCAGATCAGAGGCCATAGCAGATGCACCCAGTACACTTGCCGCTGCCATTGTCATTACAACGGCGGTTTTGAGTTTCTTCATAATATCTCTCTCCTTTCGTGTACGTGTTTCCTGTACAACTGTTCACGTACAACACACTAAAGTTATTATATCCTTTGGCAGGAGATTTGTCTAATTCAAATACCTTATCACGTTAATGCGTTTTTTGCATAAAGCGATATGCTTCATCTTACTTTCTCTTCTTTCTCACTGAATACCCGAAGGTTCCCAGTGATTCCCCCAGTGCTTTGTATTCCCCATGGGAATAGGCCATCAGCCCGGTATCATTGAGATGAAACTTTCCTTTTTCATCCATGTAATCCTCATCCACATGCACCTGCAGCACATCAGCCAGGAACATGTGATGGGAGCCAAGCTCCAGTACTTCTTTTACCCGGCACTCGATGTTTACCGGACATTCGGCAATTCCCGGTGCACTGATCTGTACAGATGGTTCTTCTGTCAGATGCATTTCCTTAAACTTGTCTACATCCCTGCCGGAACGTACCCCACAGAAGTCCGTGGCTCTGGCCAGCTTTTCCGTAGTCAGATTCACTACAAATTCACCAGTCTCACGGATGATACCGTAAGAATACCGTTCCGGTCTTACGGAAATGTAAAGCATGGCCGGATTCGTACAAACGGTACCGGTCCATGCTACTGTAATAATATTGGCTTTCTCTCCCGGGCGCTGACAGCTCACCATCACCGCCGGCAGAGGATATACCATATTTCCTGCTTTCCAAATCTGTTTTGACATAATCTTTCTTTCTATTTCTGTAATTTACTTAACAGGCTCGGTATGAGCTGTTTCTTTCTGGAAATCACATTCGGCAGTATGACGGAACCTTCCTCCACCTCAACGCCAAATGCCTCTTTTGCTGTCCGTTCAGCCCCATCGCCTTCGCACAGCAATTCTGTGGTCTCGCTCATGATATCTGTGAGCATAAAGAACAGCATATTCAGTCCCTGCTCTTTTCTGGCCTTTTTCAGATATTCTTTTAGCTTACTCTTGGCAATATCCAGATCTGTCTTCGCCATACAGCTGATCTGTGCCACTCCCACACTCATCTTCTCTACTTCATAGACCTTGAAGTCCTGGAAAAAGATCTGTTCTGCTGTCTTGCTCTTCATATTGCTTCCGGCTTCGAACATTTCCAAGGCGAATTTCTCACAGTCAATACCAGCCAGCTGTGCCAGATATCTTGCTGCATCGCAATCCACCGACGTACAGGTCGGAGAACGGAATAACAGCGTATCTGAAATAATCGCTGCACACAAAAGCCCTGCAATATGCGATGGGATCTCGATTCCCTTTTCCACAAACATCTGATAAATAATCGTTGCCGTGCATCCCACTGGCTGATTACGGAAGAACACCGGCATTACCGTCTCCAGAGATCCCAGTCTGTGATGATCGATAATCTCCAGAATCTGTGCATCTTCGATATGATCCACTGCCTGTGTTGCCTCATTATGATCCACCAGAATCAGTCTGCGCTTCTTGATACCCAACAGATTTCGTCTGGAAATGGTACCCACATACTGTTCCTTTTTATCCAGGATCGGGAAATCACGGTGCCGTTTGCTGGCCATGATGTCCTTGATATCATCTGTAAAATCATCCTCATGAAACAGGATCAGATCTTCCGCCTTCATAAAATAGCTGATCGGCATACTCTGATTGATCAGATGCGCTACTGTATAGGTATCATATGGTGTGGCAATAATCGTACAGTTCTTCTCCCGGCCAAGGATCTGAATGGTCTTGGTCACTTTGGCATCTCCACAGAGAATAATACAGCCTGCATTCATCTCGATGGCACAGAGCTGTGTCTCATAGCGATTGCCCAGGATAACCATATCATTTGGTTCTATGTAAGACTCCATCACTTCCGGACTGGAAGCTGCTACCACAACTTTTCCTTTGTCAAAATAGGCCTCTTCGTCTCCCACATAGAGCGTACCGTCCAGTGTTTCCAGAATATTCTTATACTGCGTATGAGCCTTAGAGAGAATAGCACTGTCAATAACCGCCATATAGGATCTCGCAATATCACCAATGCTGATCAAACCTTCCAGCATATTATCATCCGTCACAATCGGAAGGGTCGTGCCCTTGGTCTCGTTCAGGATCGTCCATGCATTCTTCAGAGAAATGCTTTTCTTCACACCTTCTGTATGACGAATCTCCATGTCGCTGACCTTCGTCTTCACATTCGGCACATACCCTGGTGTCTCTATCTGAAATCTGTTCAGTACATACTGTGTCTCAGTACTGATACTGCCTGCCCGTTTCGGTACAAATTCTCCATCATCTGTCTGATTCTTCAAATATGCATATGCGATCGCCGAACAGATCGAATCTGTATCCGGATTCTTATGACCTATCACATAAATCTGATTCTTTGTGTTCTCTTCCATACACCCTCCTGCATTTTTCTTTTGCTGCCATCAAAAGAATCATTGCTCCATAACTACAATATACCATACATACGATTTCATCTGTGAAATTTTTTTCTTTGTTTTTCATTTTGTACTCTTCATTTTGCATTCCCTGTTCCAGAAAAAAGTCCTTAAAAATGAGGAGTGCCCCCGATGTCTGGTGCACCGGAGGCAATTATGAAAAAATTTATCTATTTGTCTGTTCCATCTTTTGTGACTGTCTATATGATAACAAGTAATTATGAACATTCTATGAATATTTTATAATTTTCTTGTTATTTTTTATATTTTTTCTTTCTCCTCCAAACTTTTTTTGTAACTTATAACCAGATAATTCTTTCTTAGTTCAACTTAATATTTGCAAACAGAGAACCCAGATTCGTGGTCAGCTCTTCTGATTCCGGAAGTTCTACGCTCTCTTCCTGGATCTCTTCTGCTGCCACATCCTGCAGAGCCTTCATGCTCAGACTCAGCTTGCCATCTTTGACTGCAATGACCTTTACCTTTACTTCATCTCCTACATGAAGTACTGCTGCAGGAGTCTTAATTCTCTTCTCACAGATCTGAGAAATGTGCACCAGGCCAGTCAGTCCATTTCCAAGGTCAATAAACGCACCGTATGGCTGGATAGACTCTACTTTTCCTTCTGTTACCAATCCCACCTGTACATTGGAGATACGGGCTTTCTTCTCTTCTGCTTCTTTTTCACGCAAGATTTCTTTTGCAGAAAGTACCAGCTTACCATCTTCTTCATCTACGGTAATAGCACGCACTTCCAATTCCTTTCCCAGCCAGTCATTCAGATCATCTTCATCCACATAATCCAACGCCAGCTTGGAAGCCGGGATAAATCCACGGATGTCTTCTACATAAGCAATCACACCAGATTTCACAATACCTGCTACTTTTACACGAATATTGCTCTGGGTCTCTTTCAGGCTTCTTAACTTATCCCAGGCAACCAGATTCGCTGCATCCTTCTTTGACAGCATAATCTGTCCCTGTCCCCCATCTCTTCTGACTACAGTTGCAGAGATCTCATCTCCCACCTGTACTGTTTCTTTTAAGTTCAGGGTAGGATCTGCACTGAAATCTTCCCGTCTGATTACACCTTCCGTATAATACTTCAGATCCAGAACTACCTCATCTTCTGTCACATCAATTACGGTACCTGTGATCACATCACCTTCATGTATCTGTTTTAAAGATGCATTCAGTTCCTCCTCAAAGTCAGCCATGCTCTCTGTATGAGCTGCTGTATCTGCTTTTTCTGCAAGTTCCTGTCTTTCTTCTTCCATCGTGCTTATCCTCCTGCAACCATTGTTTTTTGTCCAGGATTCTTATCCTGGTGCAGAAAAATTATACCATTTTTAAGAGTATTCCGTCAATTCCAGGCGAGCCGGTCTGTCAATGTAAAATCCTGATTCATATCGAAGCAAAGTACCTCATCCTGATCTACAATATAGAACTCATCCCCTGCATAGACTCCTCTGCAGCTGGCATCACCATCCCAGTACTCCCAGTCACTCATAGTGTAAGTCAGAAGATTCTGAAATCCCTTCTCTTCGTCGTAAGAAAATACCAGATATTCCCCATCGCAGACAAATCCAATCAGATTCTTCTCTCCATCAGCCAGAATTGCCTTATAGTCATAATCGGATGGCAAATAGGATGCCCCTTTGATCACATACTTATCCAGTTCCTCTACCTGTGACGGTTCTGAGATGTCAAACATAGATAGTTTCACTCCTGTCTGGCTTCCGGTTTCTTCCTCTGCCTCATAGCCAACTCCCAAAAGCAGATGATCTCCATACGGATGCAAGTACGAAGAAAATCCCGTGAGCTTCAGTTCACTTAAGATCTGGGGATTGTCCGGATCGGACAGATCTGCACAAAACAGCGGATCCGTCTGACGAAATGTGACAAAATATGCTATTGTTCCCATAAATCTTGCAGATCGAATCGTCTCGCCATCCGCCAGATCTCGAATAGCTCCTGTCACCTGCATATCTGCATCCAGTATATACAGGCTGTTGCTTTCCCCGTTGCTGTCCTCTGTCAATAATACCCTCAGATACCCCTGATATTCATCCAACGAGAACGTATCATTCAGAAATCCTGGTAATTCACACATTGCACCAGCTGTAATCTCTCCATCCTCACAGGCAAACCGCAGAATCTCCGTACTACTCTTTCCGTCATTCCAATTATTGTTGCAGATGAACAGATTGTCACTGCTCATATAAAAATCCGCTGCGCCGGATACAATAGCCTTGGAACTGATCACGTTTTCCGGATCCTGAATATTGATTCCAGATGCCACAAGATAGTCTGGCTGGCTGGTCTGATCTGGCAGATAGACATCGGATATTGCCAGCTTTTGTTCATTGACCAGAGGCATCACGCTGCTGTCTTCAAAAGAATCCCCTAAAGACGGGCTGTACTGTGTCAGCAGATACACATAATCTCCATTTTTCCGGCTCTGCCGGTAATCCCCCTCCTGCGTGATCCTTCCGGTCATCTCCGGATGCTCACGTTCTGTGATATCATAAACAGTCAGGGCTGTGTACTGATAACGATTCACTGTATACATATCGCTCTCAGCTTCTTCCATACTGCTCTCATATCCGGTGGTTACCAGCATCAGCCTGTCCCCATCCAGATACAGATCCTCTATACTCTCATTCAGCTTCTCTGGCTGAATCTCAGCAATCTCCTTCATCTTCGTCCCCCGGATATCCACAATCCGTACACTTCCGGAAGACTTCAATATATACAGATAGCTTCCATCTGTCTTCACTACATCTCCTTCATCTACACCTGCCTCCCGCACATTTGTCTGTGAATAATCAGCTTCTCCTGTCACTTTTTGATTTGCTGCTGTATCAGCGGCTCCGGCATCCATCGTGGTGATCTCTGCTGATTCTTCCAGCAGCATTACATCTCCACCCCGTGCATAACTGCCCGTCTGCTTTTCAAGTTCCTGCAATGTCTTATACAGTTCTTCTTCACTGTCAGCCTGCTTAAATTCACCTGATGCATCGACTTCCTCCGGCTGTACACTGCTCTCTGTATCCTGTTCTGCCACAGGCTTCTCCATATCAGCCTCGGAAGACAATGCTGGTTCCTTCCACTGCTTATACAACTCTGTCTGTGTCCCGCCTGCTGCCACAATAGCCAGCACCGCTGCTGCTTCCATCCATCTGATCATGATCTTCCTCCTTTGTATCTTCTTCTGTTGTGCTTCCCTCTTCAGCTTCTCCTCTACACTCTGCGGAGTCAGCTGCTCCGGTATCTCTATTCCTTCCGCAGAATGTCTTATCTTATCCAGTAATTCCTTCTGATCCATTCTGGTCTCCTCCTACTTTTCCAAATATTCTGCCATCTTCGCAAGTGCCCGCTTCTGTCTGGAACGCACGGTATTATCATTCAGATCTAAGATTCTGCCAATCTCTTTGCTGGTGTACCCGCCGAACAGATTCAGTGACAGAATCAGTCTCTCTTCATCCCCAAGTCTGGCAAATGCTGCGCGCACATCTGCCGACTCTTCGACATCTCTTCCTGCCGCTTTCAGATCTTCCGGTATCTCTTCTGTCTTATTCAAATAATCCTTTAACCGCATTCTGCATTTGTTGGATAGTATACGAAATATCCAGGATTTAAATGACTCTGCCTTCTTCAGGCCACTCATCTGTGCCCAGGCATCTGCCACTGTATCACCGACCATATCTTCTGCATCATGACGGTTCTTTAATGTATAAAGAGCAAACCGATACAGATCCTGATAATATTCCTGATACAGAGCAGCAAATGCAGATGCATCTCCTCTTCGTGCCTTCCGCACAAGTGCCGTCTCTTTTTCCATCTTCTTTCTCCTTTTCTTCTGTTCACTTATATAGTGTAAAAAAAGTATGGTTTTGTTGCATTGTTTTTATAAAAAATGATACCAGTACCCAAATTCTTTTTCTTCTGCCGCTTTGTATTCCGGAAATCCGTACATGGCCGCCAGATTCCGATCCTGTGTTCCCCGGTTCAGTCCCGGCACTGCCAGTATGTATTGCCCACTCTCATGACGCCCCAGCATCAAATGATGATATTTCATATATTTTTGTTGTACAAATGGACTGGACGCATACACACTCTCTTTTTCTCCCAGAAACATAATATCCTTCGGAGCGATCTGAATGCATTCCGTAATCTCACTGTCTGTAAATGGTATCATATGCGGATAATGAAACTGAAACTGTTCCCAGCGACCGCTCAGACTGTATTTTTCTGGCTGGTCGCCTTGCCGGTTCTGTGCTTCAAGTTCCTGCTGCTCTTCTGCCTCTTTCTTGCTGTCAGCTTCAGGCTCTGCTTCAGATTCTGTTTCATCCTTTTTCTTCTCTGTAAAATGTTCTGTTGTCAGCTTTCTGCTGTCCACCGGCCGTTCATCCCATACGGTAAGGAACAGGCCTCCTGGCTGTTTTTCTTCAGTCTCTGCCTGTATCCACACTCCGCTGATCTGTGTAAAAGAATATCCCTGCTCCTGAAAAACATTTTCTGATGTCGTCACGGTGCACTCACAACTTCCACCACGCATTACCGATCTGCCCATCAGAATTCCATACAGCCATTCTCTCTCATGAAAAAATCCATAAATCCGACATTCCATCGGCTCTTTTCTTCCGCCCCTGATCTTTAGCTGCATCCGACAGATTCCATTTCGCATATTTACTTTCACAAATCCGGCATTCTTTGTCTTTTTTCCATCCTCATATTCATACATATATGCTATAAAATGGCGATATTCTGACATACTCCACCAACCTTTTTTGTTTGTGTAAGTATATGCCAGAATACCGCCATTATGCTTATCTCTATCTTACCTTTATCTTCAGTTTTGCTGTTTTTCCGCTGGCACTTCGAACTGTAATCGTTGCTTTTCCTTTCTTTTTTGCCTTTACTTTCCCGCTGGCACTGACTGTTGCCACTTTTTTATTCGAAGTCTTATAAGTTACCTTATCATTTGCAGTCAGAGGCGTACGTGTATATTTTATAGAAAAACACTTTCCTTTTTTCAGTTCCACACAGGTCTTTTTCAGCTTAATCTTTTTTGTAGCTACTTTCCCTTTCTGCACCTTTATCTTACAGGAGGCTTTCGCACCCTTCCGACTGGTTACAGTAATGACTGCCGTACCTTTTTTCAGTGCGGTCAGTTTTCCAGTACGACGATCTACCTTTACTACTTTGCTGTTGGAAGACTTCCACACTTTGACGCTGTCCCCGGCCTGCAGCGAAGTTACCTTCAATGCTTTTGTACTCTTCTTCGCCTGCATCGGAAGGCTGGTGACATTCAGGCTGATCTTATAAGACGCCGCAGCGTTCTGTTTTCCCTTCACTGTCACCTGGCAGGAAGCCAGCACTCTGGATACATAGGACAGTGTGATCTGTGCTGTTCCTGCTCCCTTTGCAGTAATATAAGCCTGATCGGCTCCTCCTACTTCAATCACACTGGCTACCGCTGTATTAGAGCTGTGCCATTTCAGTTCGTCCGTTGGCACAGAGGCTGGTTGAATCGTTGCTGTCAATTTCTCACTTTTTCCAATATTCATCGTCAGGCTGCCTGGTGTGAAATATGCGCTAAACGGTATAGAACTATAACTGCCATCTTTTCGATAGGCTGTGGCAGATAGCTGTGGTACGGAAAATGGAGTATAACTGCTGCTTGTGAATCTGCCCACAGCCAGATGATTCTGGCCAACTGTCTCTGAATACAGTCCGGGGGTCTGATATCCTGCCAGAAAATGGGTCATCCGCGGTGTGGAAGTTCCCAGGTCATCCCATGTACAATCCACCAGATACCATTTTCCATCCTCCATCTGCACATAATTCCAGATGTGGTCCATCTGCACCTCTCCATCAATCATATCAGACCCGCCTGGCACCAGAATACATGCGATTCCTTTTTTCTGACACAATAGCTTGAACAATCTTGCATAACAGTCACAAACGCCCTTGTGACTGTACTTTTCCAGCAAACCACCGGTAATGGTATGATAGGCCATTCGATCATCCGTTGGATAAACCACCAGCCGAATCACTTCTTCATAAGCTCTCTTTACCACTTCATATCGGTTAGTTCCTGTTATCTTCTGCTCCAGTCTGCTCAGTTCCTCATCTGTCAGATTCAGTTCAGAACGAATATCACTGTAATAATCGGTAAACCACATTCGGATCTTACTGATTTGGTTGCTGGCTCCCTCCGGCACCCACCGATAACCATAAATCCAGTAATTCTCATTGTAATCAAACAGGAACGCATCGACCGCTTTTCCCACTTCACTGCACAGATTCTGATAAGCACTGGATCCCGTGCTGTTCACCAGGGGCAATACTACCTGTCTGGCCAGAGTAATCTCGATGGCGCTGCTTTGTGAAACAGCTCCTTTAATCCGATTCTGCTGTTGCGCCGCGACCAGCTCCGTATAAACCGTCTGTTCATTTGCCGTTTCCAGCTGTGCACCATAATAGGCCGCCACTCCGTTCCGGTACAGTTTCAATGTATTTTCCGGAGAATCATCCTGCCTGTTATTCTCTTCGGTCTTCGCCTTCGGCTGAAGACTGCCATTGGCAAAAATGCTATCCTGCCCCTCTATTGGCCAGTCATACGCCTGTGCATCTCCCATACTGGATAACATTACCAGTAAAAGTCCCATCAAAACACATACGTGGAGTATCTGCCATTTGAAATTTTTCTGTCTGTGATATGATTTGATTTTTTTCACTGTTTTCCCCTTTTCCTAAGCAGTCCATTTCATAAGTCTCTATCTGGCTTCAGTCTATCACAGGCATTTCAAATTTTCCACAAAAAAACATTCTGCCGGGAGCCAAACTTTCCGGCAGAATGTTCTGTTTTTTTATGCTGTTTTTTTATGCATTTTTCTTAGCAGCTGTCTTTTTTGCTGCTGATGTCTTTCTGGCTGTCGTCTCTTTTTTTACAGCATTTTTACGTGCTGTAGCCTTTTTTACAGTCTTGTCCTTTTTTTCATACTGGAATACGGCCACCCCATATGCCGGAAGGCTGTATCCGATGGAATATGGTTTATTGTCGCAGACTCCCTTTTTAGAGCGATAGCTGGATGCTCTCTTTTCTCCGCTTCCGCCAAAGCGAGCCTCATCACTGTTCAATACCAGCTTATAGCTTCCAGACTGCGGTACCCCTACACGATACTCCGGTCGTTCTACCGGTGTAAAGTTCACTACAAAGAGCAGGTTGTTCTTGCCATCCTTAGAATGACGGATAAAGCTGAAGATACTGCGTTCGCTGTCATCTGCATTGACCCACTCAAAGCCTTCCCAGTTGTCATCAGTCTCATACAGAGCCGGGCTTCCCTGATACAGATGAAGCAGTTCCTTCACATACTCTTTCATCTGAACATGCTTTTCTTCCGCCAGCAGATACCAGTCCAGTTCTCTCGCTTCACTCCATTCACGGAACTGGGCAAAATCCTGTCCCATAAACAACAGCTTCTTACCAGGATGTCCCATCATAAAGCTGTATCCTGCCTTCAGGTTTGCAAATTTATCATCATATTCTCCCGGCATCTTATTGATCATGGAGCCCTTCATATGTACTACTTCATCGTGAGACAGCACCAGCACATATTTTTCTGAAAATGCGTAAGTCATAGAGAATGTCATCTTGTTATGGTTGTAGCTTCTGAAATATGGATCCAGCTTCATGTAATCAAGAAAATCGTGCATCCATCCCATGTTCCACTTCATGGTAAATCCCAGTCCGCCGTCTTCCGGTCTTCCGGTCACCTGTGGCCATGCTGTGGATTCCTCTGCAATAATCATGGTTCCGTGATTTCGTCCAGTCACTACTGTATTCAGATGTTTGAAGAATTCGATCGCTTCCAGATTCTTATTCTCTCCATAGATATTCGGCACCCAGTTGCCTGCACTGCGGCCATAATCCAGATACAGCATGGAGGCCACCGCATCTACACGCAATCCGTCAATATGGAACTGTTCTACCCAGTACAGAGCATTGGCAATCAGGAAATTCTTTACTTCGTTCTTAGCATAATCAAATACCTTGGTTCCCCAATCCGGATGCTCGCCCTTTCTTGGATCTGCATATTCATACAGTGCCTGTCCGTCAAAATCTGCCAGACCTGCGGCATCCTTCGGAAAATGCGCCGGTACCCAGTCCAGAATCACACCTATTCCATTCTTATGGAAGTAGTTCACCATATACTGGAAATCTTCCGGTGTACCATATCTGGCTGTCGGTGCATAGTAGCCAATCACCTGATAGCCCCAGGAACCATCAAATGGATGCTCGGCAATCCCCATCAGTTCCACATGTGTATACCCCATGTCCTTTACATACTCTGTCAGTTCATGGGCGAATTCACGATAATTGTAAAATCCATCCGGATCCTCTTCTGTCACCGGATGCTTTCTCCAGGAACCCGGATGTACTTCGTAAATTGCCATCGGGATTTCATCCACATTCTGTTTCCCTCTGGCCTTCAGCCATCTGGCATCTGCCCACTTCAGACGAGAGATATCCGTCACCCTGGAAGCAGTTCCCGGACGGAACTCTGCCTGATTGCCATATGGATCTGCCTTATACAGCTTTCTTCCATCACTGGTAGTAATCAGGAACTTATATAGTTCTCCCACACCGATTCCTTCTACAAAGATCTCATAGATACCGATCTCACCGACACGGGTCATCTCATAAGCTTCCCGTTCTTCCCATTCATTAAAATCACCTACTACGTGTACCTTGGCAGCATGCGGTGCCCACACGGCAAAATAAACACCTTTTTTGCCCTCATTGGTCGCCAGGTGCGCTCCCAGCTTCTTATATATATCATAATGTGTGCCCTGCCCAAAGAGATACTGATCCAGTTCTCCAATCCGCACTTCTTTTAATTCCATGATTCTGTCCCCCTTTTTCTAATATCTTTTAACCTATATTCCGGTACTTCTTCCTCGCCGTTATGTCCAGATTCCATGCATAAACTGATGTATCAGACTGCCCTTCTGCTCTTCTGATACCGTAATGTTATCCTCGCCGCCATCCTGATATCCCAGAAACAATATGTAATGATTCATCAATCCCAGGAAACCAATTGCGAACTGCTTCTGTCTGCCATTCATATTTCCCAGCTGTCCGGATGCCTGTTCGAAAAGCTGCACCGTCAGATTATACAGCTGCGTAATATATGGCCGCACAGCGGTATATACCTCATTCTCCCTGGCTGAATAGCTGAATGCCATAAACAGCATATACGCCTTGCGGTTCTCATTGGCAAAATCAATCAGTGTCCCGGCAAATGCAGTTAAGGATTCCTCTATGCCATTCTGAAACCGTGCATTTTCTGACAATCTTCCGAAAAATCCGGAAAATTCCCGCTCCAGAAGTACCTCTAACAGTCCGTACTTGCTTCCAAAATAATGATATAACGTTGGCTTGGTAATCCCGGCAGCCTGACAGATCTCCTGTATGCCGACTGCATCATAGCCTCTCTGATAAAAAAGTTCTAATGTACATGTCAGTATGTTTTCTCGATTATCCATTTTCCTGCTCTCCACCACCAGGCCAGTCTGCTCCTTCTCCCTTGCTGTTAAGTTCTTCATTGTCTAAATTTAAGTATACCGAACGGTATATTCTATGTCAAGAAGAATAAAAAAATACCCTGTAAAATCAGCAACCTGCCATTTTTACAAGGTATTTTTTGTATAACTTTTACTTTATCTTTCCAAAGTATTTTCCTTTAATGATGATGCGGTCTTCTGCATCATAACGTTTGCCGGATACTGTGGAGAAAAGCTTGCCAAGACTGAACTTATTTGCCTTTTTGATCGCCTTGTCCATGATCTCTTTTACATCCAGAATCGCTACCGGCTGTTCCGAATTCTGCAGAACTCCGATACCGTCATACAGTGTCAGTACTGCAGAATCATCCATGACACAGTCATTCTGAAGTGCATAATATTTACCAAACTCTACCAGTTCATCATTCGTCAGGGTCGGTACATTCAATGTGATATCAAACTTCTGCGCAAACTGTGGATTGCGTCCCAGCAGATCCATCAGATATCTTCTCTCGTCTTCCAGGAATACAATCAGGCCGTCTGTCTTAAAATCCATTGCCATAGACAGCTGTGCTGCCGCACTATCACTGAGATCTCCTGCTTCCTCGATAATCAGGATACCACCTGCGATCTTATTTACTGTTGCAGCAATGTCCTTGCCATTCAGATCTTCTGCATAAATCTTGGCAACCTTCTGACTCTGCAGACCTTTGCATCTTCCGAGAATCTTTGCCATGCCAAGGGCCAGTGTGGTACGTCCATTTCCTGCGTCTCCGATCAGAAGTACATTTCCATGAGAGGATGTCTTATCTGTCAGGATGCTGCGCATCATCAGAGTCACTACTTCATTGACCTGCTCATTCATGCCACGAATACTGCTCCAGAATCCAAGAAGGCTCTTTTCCTTCTCATCCAGTCCGGTTCTCACATAACTCATAGGATCAATCTTCGGCTGCTGAGGTTCTGCTTCCTGCTGTGCTGTCTGAACAGGAGTCTCTTCTGCAGCTTCCGCTGCCTCTGCTGGCTTCTCAGGTTCTACTGCCTGAACTGCTTCCTGAACTGGCTGTACATTCTGAACTGTTTCCTGAACTGGCTGTACATCCTGCACCTCTTCCTGCACAGGCTGCTGCTTCTCTTTCTTTTCTTTATTCATAACCGGAACATCTTTCAACACTGGTTCTTTTACTGGTTCCGGTACAGGAATCTGTACTGCCGCTGCCTCTCTCTGCCTTGCTGCCAGTTCTGTCGCATAGGAACGCAGATCTCTGTCACCGATCTCTCTGTGAATGCTGTCAGACAGATTAATCGTTTCTGCACTGAGGATATCCTGTGGCTGTGTCTCCTCCACCTGTGCCGCCGGGGCTGCTTCGGATACAGGAGACTGCTTCGGTTCCTCAGCGGCACCCGTCAGAATATCATCAATTGACATCTGGCCTTCCATCTGCTGTTCTTCTTCTGGTTCTTCTTCCTGCGTTGCTGCTACTGCTGCTTCCGGAATCGGTTCTGGTTCTGCTGCAGGCTTGCTTCCTCTCATACCAGAAAGAATCTGTCTCATACTGTTGGCCAGTTCATTCTGCATCTCAACTGTATTAAAATCCTTTGGTCTGGCTGGTTCTGCCGTCTGTTCTTCCTGTGTAGTCTCTTCTTTATGTTCTGCAACGGCTGCTGCGATCTCTTTTTCTGTATTCATCATAATACTGTCTGCGATCACCTCTGTCTCAGACTTCGGCAGTTCCTTAGTGATCTCTTCATCCAGTGTAGGCACTGCTGCCTCAATAGCAGCTTCCTTGGTCTCCATATCTACAATACTGCTTGGATTATCATAAATTGTCTGCTGCTCCGGTGTCAGCGGTGCATACTTCTTCTTCAGTTCCAGCGCCTGTACCACATACTCCCCATTGTGGAACCACAATGCCAGATCATCGCATTCTGCAATACACTTATCAATCATACCTGCCTGTGCATACAGCCTGGCCAGTTCATACGCCCACTGTTCGGTATATTCCTGACTCTTCAGTTCTTCCAGTACCTGAATCTGTTCTTCTACAGAGGAACCTCTTCCTTTGTAAATCTCATACTTCAAAATGTATTTATTATTGTCATGAGGGGCAAGATTCACATATTCTGTATAGTATTCTACTGCGTCATCAAAATCCTGTGTCTGCACACATGCCTCTGTCAGGCGGTACAGAATCTGTCTGCTGCCTGGAGAACGTCTGTAAGCACGATATAAAATATTCTTGCTGTCTTCTGCCCGGCCAACGATCTCATAGATCTCGCTCACCAGACAAAGGGTACGTACACTTCTGACTCTCTTCCATTCAATGGTATCTGCAATGGCAACTGCCTCTTCATATTCTTCTTTATCCACCAGTTTTTTCATCTCTTCCAGCTTTGCCTGGTATTCGTATTTATCCACTTTCATGCACCCCTTATATTTATTTACTATCCTGATACCCACAGATCTCCATTGATCTGGATGATATCTGGTATTATCATTTAACATAGTTGTAACAATTCTATCACAGACATATAGCCTTGTCAAAGGGAAACCCACCTGTTTTCACACTTTACTACTATTCCATTATTTTACAAATATGTAACAATCACAAAACTTGCCAGAATCCCTGCCATCGTAGCCAGCAATGCTCCATTTCTCGTATAGCGTCCTTTTTTTATGGAAACTGCCGCAAAATAAACACTCATTGTGTAAAAAACCGTCTCCGTGCAGCTCATAAATATAGACGCAAGCAGACCAATGTCAGAATCTGGTCCATACTTTTGAAACAGATCCAGCGTCAGCCCGGTCGCTGCGCTGGCGGAAAACAGCCGCACCACCAATACCGGCAGAATTTCTGTCGGAAACCCACTGTTTTTCAGCAGAGCTCCCAGCAAATCCACAATTTTATCCAGCAGCCCGGACCCACGCAGGACTCCTGCTGCTGTCAACAGTCCAATCCACGCAGGAAGTAACTGCGCAGTTGTTTTCAGACCTTTTGCCGCTCCTTTTAAAAAGATCGAATATACTGGTCTTTTTTTTAATATCCCGTCCATCACGATCACAGTGACCAGTAACGGAATTGTCAGTACAGATACATAATTCAGGATTTCCATAAAATCACCCGGGACATCTACTTTTTACAGTCTATGTCCCGGGTGTCTGATTCTATTATTCTTTTCTTCGTTTTTTTATGAGTACTGCTGCAAACAAGATACATGCAGCGGCCAACATAGACAGATAGAGTGCCACATTTGTTGTATCTCCTGTCTGTACGGAATTGCCACCGGCCGCCAGTTCTGCTGCCGCTGATGCAGATCCCCCATATCCGGCGTATTCTGCATTGTAAGAATTCCTCAGTTCACTGGAAGATACTGCCTGTGCGCCCGCTGGTTCTGTTACATAATCATTGGTGATCTCCGCAATCAGATCCTTGCTGGTGTCCATATGCAGTCCATCTTCCGGATTGTTTACCTTGAAAGTCGCATTATCCTTTAATGGATTGCCGTTCTTATCGGTCTCCGCTACATAATATACTCCTGCCGGTATATTCTCAAAAGTTGCTTCCGCATAGACCTGACTGGTAGTCATGGTCAGTCTGCGCACACCTGCTGCTGTATATCTCTTTGTCAGATTCTTATCGGTAAACAGGGCACAGTAATAAGTTCCATTCACCTTGATGGCATTTCCTTTATAAGCAGCACGCATCACTACCCGAATGGTTCCGCTGGCTCTTCTGGTCTGCATGGTAACTGCTGCCTGATTTCCACTCTTATAAGTGTGGAACACACCAGAGCCCGCCAGATCATATCCGGTTGGAGCTCCGGTCTCTACCAGAGTATACTCCGTATTTGCTGCCAGTACACCTTCTACCAGATGGCCGCCCTTTTCACTGGATGTCCAGGATACCGCATTTCCATTTTTATCTTTTACTACATTGCCATCCTTGTCACGGATCTCCAGCTTTGCACCGGACAGAATCTTCAGATTCGTATATTCATAAGCTTTTTTTCCATTCCTGGTCACCTGTGTTCTGCTGTCGTAACCTTTTCTGGTTACCAGAACTTTTACGGTATCTGCTGAAATCGCTACCGTTTTTTCCTGTCTGGTTCTGGAAGAAAGTGCGAACTGTTTACCGACACTGTAAGATCCTGACGCTGTAGGTGCCCCTATAATGTAACCTGCCGGAGCTGAGGTCTGCACTATCTGGTACTTTGTGTTAGGATCAAGCAGTCCCACAACTTCTGTCAGCTGTCCTTCTGTGGTAATCGTCTTCAACACAGCATTCTCTTTTTTAATTGCAATGGTTGCTCCACTTACATAGCTTCCTGAATATGGAGATGTTTTGGATACATTGTCAATCACTCCTACCTTTACTACGGTTGGCTGATTAGAAAACGTAATGGTTGGATCTGCGCCTTGTTTCTCCACCGTATAGGTGCCGCTCTTCAGATCCGAAGTCGTGGCACTGTAATGTCCGCTGACTCTGTTCTGTGTAATGCTGTATTTTTCTCCGCGCTCCAGCACGCCAACCAGCTTTGCCTGGCCATTGCTGTCTGTGGTAGCAGAGGCTACGGTAGTGGTCTTATCACTGCTGACATACTTCTTCACCGTAATTTTGGTGTTGGCCATTGCTTTGCCACTTCTGCTGTCTACGGATTTTACCGTCAATGTCATCGGTTTATAGGACAATACTGCGGATGGAGTCAGACTCTTCTGATCATCCACTGTGATCTCCTGTGATTTGCTCTCCATCCAGTACTGTGCCGGAATTGTACCCGCATCTCCGGTTACTGTATACTTTCCTTCCGGGAGTCCCCTGATCACAGCAATCCCGCTATTGTCTGCTGCTGCGGTAATCACCGGTGTTGTCGTACCTTCTGGTGTGACACTGAACTTCATACCGTCAAACTTTTTATCTGGCTTGTCTGTTCCGGTTGCAGAAAGCGTAACCTCAGAATATACATTCTCGATGGTAATACCAAAATCTCCATCCAGACTGAACTGACTGCTTCCGTCTGCACCTGATGTCAGGGCAACACCCGCTGTATTCTTATATATGGTATAATAATCTGCATTTCCGACAAATGTATTGTTACTGATATAATTGCCACCGGCATTGATGGTATATGTCGCTTTCGGCACTACTTCGCCTTCTGCTGCTGTTCCATTTACAGGAAGGCCAGAAATCTTAATTCCTTTACTGCTGTTTACAATAGCTGCCGCAATTGTTATTTGGCTGCCTGTTATCTGGGCTGCATTTGTATCAGTCGTGATATCCTTTTCACCGGTGTCTGTAATCTGCGCAATTGTTATTGCAGGCACGGCATTCTGCAGATCTGCAATATTCGTTGCGCTGATAACCAAATCTTTTGCTGTCGGTTTATCAGTTCCAACAGACTGCACTGTCAGTGTGAGATCGGCCTGCTGCGCCTGTGTCTCGCCTTCCTGCACTGCAATCTGCGGTGCCGTCGTCTCTGATGTTACAGTTTCCGGTTCCTTTGTCTCTGGGGCCGTAGTCTCAACCTCGGTAGCCGGAACTTCTGTCTCTTTCACTGTCTCGGATTCACTCTGTTTTTCTGTCTCTTTTTCTTTGGTTACTGCAAACAGATAATCAGAAAATCCATCGGTAGAAAATGTGATGGTCTCTTTACCATCTTTTTCTTCTGCTTTTTTTATCTCCAGCTTCTCGGCAGTCTGCTCTTTTTCACTGGTGGATCCAGCTTCTGTTGTCTTCTCAGTCTCTGCTTCAGACGCTGTCTCTTCGCCTTCTGCATTTTGCTTCTTTATTGCATCCAGTTCTTCGTCTGTCAGATCACGGATATGGAATACTTCCAGCCCTTCTTCTTTCAGATCCTTCTGGAATTCCTTCTTATCGATCACTACTGTCACCTTAATGTCTGCTTTTTCTCTCGGTGTCAGCTCGATCTCTTTGTTATTCTTTTCAAAGTGCAGATCGTAGATCTGATAGCCGGTGATCTCATACCGGCCAGCAGCTTCTTCTGCCAGTTTCAGATCCTCTTTTGCTTCTTTCGTATCCTTTTTTACAACATCTGCTACCAGTTCTGCCCCTTCTGGCAGATCCATGTCATCTGGAACCTCTATGCTGACGGTATAGTTCTTCTCCCCAGCTGTGTAGATACCATCTTCCGTTTCTTTTTCCGTCTTTTTCTCGGTATCGGTCTGCTTTTCGGTTGCCTGCGTACTGCTCTCGCTCTGCTTCTCTGTTGGAGTCTCCGTTGGTGCCTCTGTAGCAGGAGCTGGCGCTTCTGTCGGAGCTTCCGTGGCTGGTGCCTCCGTTGGCGCTTCTGTAGCAGGAGCTGGTGCCTCCGTTGGTGCTTCTGTCGGAGCCTCTGTGGCTGGCGCCTCGGTCGGGGCTTCCGTGGCTGGTGCCTCCGTTGGTGCTTCCTCTGCCTGCGTAGCAATCTCCTCTGCCTGCGCAGACTCTTCCTCAGCCAGACCGGTCATACTGATATTTGAAAATAACATAGAGACCGTCAGCAATGCTGCCGCTCCCCTTTTCCATCTATGTCTCATTTGATATCCTCCATTCTCTCATGGTACGGTTTCTATTCCTCAGTATAACACGGACAGTTCGGTTTTCCTATCTTAAAATTGTGAACTTTTCTTTAAGCTTTTTTTGAGGTTGCTGCTGAAAAACGTTTTTCTCCAATCATCTGCAGCCCCATCGGCAGCAATAACAATACTGCGTAAGCTCCATAGAACACCACCGACATTCCCGTGATCCGATTCATCATAATCATCGGATTATACTGAATGCTTGTCTGGTTAAATGCCACCGCCATAAAAGTAACTGTGATACAGGCAAATATGGCAATGACAAAGCTCCTGTCACGGTTATCGAACCGGTAGATGGAGAATGCCGTCCGTCCCCGCAGGGAATATCCACGGCATTTCATAGAAGCCGCACTGTCCATGAAGTCCTCCAGTGTCCAGGTAATTAAAATGGAAAGAAAGCTGCACATATGCAGCAGACACTGCAGCGGATTGCCCTGAAAACAGCCTTTGCCAATGCCTCTGCGGGACAGCTCGATTCTTCGTCCCCTCTGTTTTACCCTCGGTACAAACCGGAGCAGAATAGACAGATACAGGGACAGTCTTGGGGAAATTCTGCCAAATAAATAGACTACTTTGTCTGCGGATACCACTGCAAAGATGCAGGAAACGATCATCAGTACGGTGGCGATCTTCGTTCCCCTGACAATCCCCACCGTCACAGCTTCCAGCGTGATCTGATTGCCGATAAAATTCATCCGCAGATTGGTAATTCCAAAGTGGTTATAATAAGAATACCAGGCTGTGTAAGCCCCGATCAGCGGAATCAGACACAAGTTAAAAATCAGCGACCGCTTCCCATTTAACTTGATGGAATAGACAAAGGCGCACAGGAACGAAATGGCCAGATAAACCGGGTGGTCGAAGTTCACTGCACAGACGATGGCGGTCACAAAATAGATCAGGTTGATCATTGGATGGTAACTGTCAAATCTCATGCTTCATCCTCTTCCATCATACCGTATTTTACTTTGATCCGGTTCAGCTTCTCCATGATCGGCTTCTCCAGAAGCAGTACCGTCAGGAAGGTCGCCAGTGCATGGATGGCATTTACCGGAAGTCCGGATGCATAAATAGCGGCTGCCGAAGCCTTGTTAATCTCATTGGTCATCAGGAATAACGAGCAGGTATCCAGGAGAGGCCCCGTCACCAGCAGTACTTCCAGTCCGCCAAAGATGGCTGCCGGCACATTTTTGTCCTTCTTCAGTACCCCCGCATGGGTCAGGAGGCCTGCCAGAAATCCTGCGATTCCATAGGCAAACATCTGCCACGGGGTCCACGGTCCCT
The DNA here is from genome assembly GCF_025567005.1 of Muricoprocola aceti. Lineage (NCBI taxonomy): Bacteria > Bacillati > Bacillota > Clostridia > Lachnospirales > Lachnospiraceae > Muricoprocola > Muricoprocola aceti. The sequence continues at coordinate 1,448 of NZ_JAOQKE010000007.1, read as the reverse complement.
GTCCAAAAATAAAGTTGCTGACAAAGGCACTGACTGCACCGGTCAGGAATCCGGATTCTGCCCCAAATGCCATCCCGGTAATGATGACGATACCCACCAGCGGCTTAAAATGCGGCAGCATGATAAAAGCTGCACGGGAGGCCACGGCAATGGCACACATCACCGCCAGCGTCACGATCTCACGGGCTTCCGGCTTGCGCTTTTCAAAGCTTAAGAAGAACGGCACCATGGATAAAATGATCAGCACCATGCTGCACAGGTAATACTTCCGGTTGCCAAAGTAACGGGAAGCCAGTAGCACCACCGGAATCATCAGGCAGATCACCACTACACTGATCCAGGTATGGGCTGGTATCTTTTTCTTATTTTTTTCTATCTGTTTTTCTGACATAATTCGATCACATCCTCATTGGTAATGGCATTGGTAAATACATGCCGGCTCATACGATTGGCCGCCGTGGTATAGAAGCTGTTGCGGGAGAAGAACCGCTTTGGCGTGTTGGTGGTGACGATGCCGCCATCAAAGAACATGCTGACCAGATCCGCATACCGGGCACAGAATTCCACATCGTGGGACACCATAATGATGGTCACGCCCCGCTCCTTTAACTTCATCATGATATCTGCAAACTTCTGCTTGAAGAAGCTGTCGATGCCTTTGGTCGGC